>JAYTTT010000388.1:0-4790 GCA_043744895.1 Gemmatimonadota bacterium
GAATCTTGAGGAACGCGCCGGTCCCCGCGGCCTTTTCGGTGATGACGAAACCCACGTCTACGCCCTCGGCCGCGAGCGTCTCGGTGATCAGCCGGCCGAGGGTATCGTCTCCGACGCGGGAGATCCACCGGGCCGGCACGCCGAGCCGGGCCAATCCAATGGCGACGTTGGATTCCGCGCCGGCAATCCGAAGGGTGTACGCCATCCCAAGGCCCGGCGGTCCGTCGGCCGCGGGGTCGAACAACGCCATCGTTTCGCCGAGGGTCAGGACGCTCAAGCGAGCGGGGCCCGCATCGGGGTGGGGTAACCGGGCAGCTGAGCCGCCAGTTCGCGCTTCATCGCGGCAATGGCCGAACCGGCGCGCTTGGTCCGATCGCGAACGGCCCCGAGACGCGATTGATGGCCGTCACCGGCCGGCAGCGCAAACGACGAGGCCAGGTCGAGCAGCAGGCGAGGTTCGATGTTCGCGATGGCGCTCACCGCGCCGGCCGCCCCCATTCGGAATGCTTCCTGGACCAGGGCGTCGCTTCCCATCAGCACCTCGACGCCGCAGCTGAGGAAATCCCGATGCCGGGCGATCGACTTGGTCGAATCCTTGACCCCACGGAGTCCATCGGCCGCCAGTTCCCGCACCACGGCACTCGACAGCGCATTCCCGGTTCGTTCGGGGATAGTGTAGGCGTATACCGGCACCTGCACAGCCCGGAGCAGCGCCCGGTAGTGATCGCGAATCTCGGCGTCGCCGTAGGGGTAGTAGTAGGGTTCAACCGCGGACACCGCCGCCGCCCCGCACTCGACCGCCCGCTGGGCCAGCGCGATGGTCTCGCGCGTCGACGCCCTCCCGACGTGGGCGAGCACCCGGGCTCGTCCCCGGGCCACCCGGCTTACCGTGGCCACGAGGCTCACGATTTCCGGGGGCTCGAGGAGAACGCCTTCGCCGGTCGTCCCGGCCGGCATCAAGGCAGTAATCCCGTTGGCCAGCAGGAATTCCGTGTGCATTGCTACCGCGTCCAGCGCGACCTCGCCCGATCCGGTGAACGGGGTCAGCAGCGCGACGCAGATCTCAGGCACCGGAGCGGAGCGCCCCTTGGAGCACGGCCCGGAGCCGGCGTCCCACGATCAGATCGTCGCCCGGCTTCATCATCCAGGGACCGATCACGATCGTGTTCTCGTCCGAAGCTAAGCCGGCGGCCCCGGACGGACGGCCGGTTCCGGGGTTGAGTTCGATCGACGGCGTACCTTGGCGGAGCGCCGCGGCAACCTCGATCGGCGCGATCCCGATCCGCCGCCGGTCATAGCGAATCATCAGGTGGGGGACGTGGTTCGCGACCGGAGGAATGACCACCTCCGTCGTGAGAGTCGGGAGGCCGTCGAGCGCTTTGGTGATCCGAGCGGCGCGGCGGCGGCCCTCCGCTTCGATCTGGGCGTCGGTTTGTTGGAGGAGCCAGTCCACCGCGGCCACCATCCCGACGATCTGTTCCTTGGCCACTTTCATGCCCCGGCCAATCGAGCGGTCGGTGGGAACGTTGTTGGCGGCCGCGGCCTCGATCAGGTCTTTACGGCCCAGGAGCAAGCCGGCATTCTGGGGTCCCCGGATTCCCTTGCCGCCGGAAAAGGCGACCAGATCGTACCCCATCTTGGTGTAGTTCCAGAGATTCTCGATCGGCGGCACGTCGGCCGCGGCGTCGAGGAAGCAGGGCACCCCATGCCCATGCGCCACCCGGAGCCAATCCGGGTGGCCGATCTGCCCCTGCTCGGCGGCGTTGAAAAAGAACGCCATCACGGTGTTCGGCGTGAACGCCTGCTCGTAATCGGCGAGCGTCTCGACCTCGACCAGCCTGACACCGCACATCTCGAGGGCATGCTCGTGGGTCAGCCGGTGCCCCTTCTGGATCAGGACATCGGTCTTGAACTGACCGGCCCGGGCCGGCAGGTCCTTCGATCCATCGGGGTGCCCGAGGGTCATACAGCCTGCGGTGCCGAGCGAGAGCGCGGCAGCGGCCCCGGCCGACACCAGCGCCGCCTCGCACTGGAGCCGCCCTGCGATGTAGGCCCCGGCCGCCGTCTGAAGATCGCGCAGCCGCACCGAATGGTGAGCGGCGAGCGCCACCGCGGCCTGAACCTCCGGCGGCATCAGCGAGGCAGTCAGGTAGGTGTAGGTGCCCGCCGCGTTGATGATCTTGGGCACGCCGAGCTTGTCGTAATAGTCGATGGCCACCGGCGGCATAGGCTCCCGGTCCGCGGGCTCCGCCCCTTTCAACCCAAGGAGCGCTCCGGCAGCGACAGAGTGCTGAACGAAATTGCGGCGGGTCGTCATCTCTTTGGCGCCAATGTAGACTCAACCACGGTGGCGAGCAAGCACGTCCGCACCACAGTGGACGCGGGTTTCGGCGGCTGATACCTTGGCCCGATGCCACGCCACGGATCGGTTCGCTGGGCGCTGATCGCCTGGTTGTTCGTCATCAGCGCGGTCGCGTACCTCGACCGGGTCAACATCTCGATCGCCGGCAAGATGATCGCCGCCGAGTACGGCTTCACCAATCAGCAACTCGGCTGGGTGTTCAGCTCGTTCGTCATGGGCTATGCGTTGTTCCAGGCGCCGAGCGGGCGGATCGCGGACCGGTTCGGGGCCCGCCGGGCCTTGGCGTTGGCGGCAGTCTGGTGGGCGGTGTTCAGTGCCCTATCCGCCCTCCTGCCGGCCTTCACCTTGGTGCTTCCCGCCTTGCTCCTGGTCCGTTTCGCCCTCGGCGCGGGCGAGTCGATCGTCTACCCAGCCGCGAACCGGATTGTCGCCCAGTGGATTCCGGTCCCGGAACGGGGGCTCGCCAATGGGCTGATCTTCATGGGAGTCGGGGTCGGCGCCGGGATCACGCCGCCGTTGATCACCGCCGTCATGCTCCAATATGGATGGCGGATCTCGTTCTTCGTCTGCGGGCTGATCGGCTTGGCGGCGGGGGCCGTCTGGTTGATCATCGCGCGCGACAGCCCCGATGGGCACCGGTGGGTCTCGGAGACAGAGCGCGCCCAGATTCGCGCTGGGATTCCCGCCCGCGGAACGGAGGAGCCCCTCCGGTGGCGGGTCATTGCCGCCAATCGCAACGTTCGGTTCCTCACCCTGAGTTATTTCTGCTATGGCTATTCCGCCTACATCTTCTTCACTTGGTTCTTCATCTATCTGAGCACCGTCCGCGGCCTCGACCTCAAGGTCAGCGCCGTCTACGCGATGCTGCCGTTTCTGGCGATGGCGGTCGGTTCGGGCCTCGGCGGCTTGATCAGTGATCGCCTAACGAGGCGGTATGGCCGGCGGATCGGGCGCTGCGGCCTGGCGGGGGTCGGCATCGGACTCGCGGCCCTGTTCATCGCCGCCGGCACCCAAGTGGAAAGCGCCCGCCTGGCCACCATCGTGCTCGCGGGCGGAGCGGGCACCCTCTACCTGGCCCAGAGTTCGTTCTGGTCGGTGAGCGCCGATATCGCGGGCTCGTCAGCCGGCGCGGTATCCGGCGTGATGAACATGGGTGCCCAACTTGGCGGTGTCGTCACGGCGTCGCTCACCCCCTGGGTGGCCGACCGGTTCGGCTGGACGGGGTCGTTCCTCGTGGCGGCCGGTCTCTGCGTCGTCGGCGCCGCCGCCTGGATCGCGGTCCGGCCGGAAGAAACCGTCGCCGGGATCTAGGTCCCGGCGAGCCCGCCCTCGTCCATCAGCGCCACGGTCGCGCTCTCCAGCGCGGCCACGGTCCGGTCGACGTCAGCCTCCGAGTGGGCGGCGGAGAAGCAGAACACCTCCCCCCGCATCGTCGCGATCCCCCGTTCCAGGAGAAAGAGATCAAGCCGTTGGTGCCGCGGCGTGCTCGCGGGGTCCATCAATTTCGCGGTGGCGGCGGGGGCACCGGTGTCGTCCGCCGGGTCCTGGTCGATCGAGCCCAGATAGAGGTGAACGGCCGACCGGCCGTAGCACCGAGCGGAGGCGCCGATCCGCCGGAACATCGCGTTGGCGTCGCGCCGAAACCGGTCGGCCCGTTCCCGCGCGGTCCGCTGGGGTACCCCGTCAGGATAGAGATCGCACGCCGCGATTCCGGCCGCACAACTGATCGGAACCGCGTTCCAAGTCCCGCCATGCACCACCCGGCGGTCGGCCGGCGCCGCAGGACTGAGCACCGCGAGAAGATCAGCCCGGCCGAGCAGCGCACCCGCCGCGAGGCCGCCGCTCGCCGCCTTTCCGATGGTGGTGAGGTCGGGCGTGATGCCTATCACCGACTGCCAGCCACCGGGCGCTTCCCGGAATCCGGTCACGACCTCGTCGAGGAGCAGCACCGTTCCCGCCCGACGGCAAATCTCCGGAAGCGCCCGAAAGAACTCGACGTCGGTCGGGGCCCGCCCCGAAATCCGGCCGCCGCCCCCTTCGATCAGAACCAGGGCGTACTCGCCGCTCGCCAGGTGATGCTCGACCAGCCCGGGATCATTGGCCGGGATGACGGTCACCTGATCATCGATCGCCCCCGGGGCCCCCTTAGGCGCCAGTTCGTCGGCCCACCCGTGGTAGTTATGCTGAAACTTGAGCAACCTCCGGCGCCCGGTGGCGGCCCGGGCAATCCGGATCCCCATTTGATTGGCCTCCTGCCCCGAGGCGCAGAACTCGATCCGCTCCGCCGCGGGCATCAGGTCCCGAATCCGCTCGGCCCATTCGACTTCGAGCGGGTGGTTGTCGCCGTAGTGGAGGCCGAGGGCGGCCTGGCGCTGGATTGCTTCGACGACGGCGGGGTGCGAATGGCCGAGGATCAGGGCGCCGTGGC
>JAYTTT010000389.1:0-4771 GCA_043744895.1 Gemmatimonadota bacterium
CGACGCCTGTGAATGGCTGTGGCTATCAGGAGCACATCACCTTCCAGGGCGGCGGATTGACCACACTTACTCCCGAACCGGCCTCGATGCTGCTGCTGGCCACCGGTCTCGTCGGCTTGGGGGCTGCCGGGTTCCTGAAGCGGCGCAAAGAGAGCCGTCAGTCGTAATCTCGGAAAGAGCCGAAAACCCTGGGCGGGCCTGGCCAATTGGCTGGGTCCGCTCGTAGTTTTTGAACGTTCCAGTGGCGTTGAACCCCAACCGAGGATGCCGGTATGTCGCGCACCAGTGAGCCAGGCCGTTTGGGGCCGAGTCTGTATCGGGGGTTGTATGCGGTCGCTGCCCTCCTCGTCCTGCTTTCGGTCCTCGATTTCGCGGCCGCCATTTGGCCGTTTCTGCCTACCGACGTCGGCTGGCGTTACGGAGCGATCGGCCTCCTCTCGGGGTTCTTGGTTACGCCGTTGGTTGGCCTTGCTCTGGCCACGCTAGTCGCGGTCGAGCAGCGGCACGCCACGTTGCTGAGGGTTTTGGGGTTCGTGGTTCTTGCGGCGGGAGCCGTTCTGCTGGTGAGCATCGTGGCATTTGCCCTCGACGCAATCCAGGTTCGTCGGGATGCCGCCACCCCCGAGTTGCGTCAGCTCACCGAGTTGAGCGCCGCCAAGGCTGCCCTTAAGCTCCTCGCGGGCACGGTCGCGACGATTTGGATGGGAAGCGGCCTCCTCAGGCTACCAGGCAGGCCAGCCAGACCAATTGACGAGAAGGGGCCGGTCATTGTGGGGCGGTAGCCGGGCTTCGGAGTCTCCCGAGGCGGCGACTAGAAGACGCTGATATCGTTGAGATCCCGGGGCTTGAGAATCCACCCACCGGTTCCATTCGGCACCAACACCCCCCGGGCATTGACTCGTTTCCCCAGCAACAGCAGCGCCCGCAAGTTCAAGAAGTTCACGTTGGCGTCGAGCACGATCGCCAAAGGTCCGCTCCCATCGTTTACCGTCGCCTTGAAGTCAGGGCTGACAAAGACCGTGTCAGCGATCAACGCGGCAATGACCTGGACCAGCCCAGCATCAAATGCCCCGAAACTCGCGGACGCCGCCGTTGCCGTGTTGACGATCACGGCCAGCGGGGGCGGACGGCTGCCGAATCGGCCCACGAGGGCCCGATCAAATACCGGCTGGCCCAAGCGGCTCGCAATCGTCCCGAGCGCGCTAACGCTGTCGCCGGGAGCGTTGCCGGCCAAACCTCCCCGCAACGAGACCTCGGTCAGCCGAATCGAGCCTGAACTGTCGGCCAAGTGAGAGGTGGTGTCGCGAAAGGTCTGAACGCCCGCCAAGATGACACCGCGAATGAAGACCCGTTTCCCTGGTGCAGCCGCCCGGGCCTGGCGAATCGTGAGTTCAGGATAGGCCAGTCGGATCACAACGCCGACGGTATCCTTGAAATGACTGATGACAATGTCAGTGATATCGACGTGGGCTACCTGAACCGAATCGCCTAAACTGCCCTGGGCCACCGCCACCCGATACTCGCCGAACGGTAGGCCGGTGAAGAACACGATGCCGCCGGCATTGGTGGGTTCGGTCCGGACCGTATCGGAGCGGCCCTTGAGCATCAATGCCACCCGGGCACCTCGATAGACCGTGTCCGGAGCGGAGAGGGTCCGGGACCCGTCGCGATCGAGAAAGACCGCCACACCCACGGTCCCGGTCTTCTCATCGGCAAAACCGAGGGCGGAGCCGGCGTTGTCGCACGCCGCGAGGGTGACGACCAGCGCGGAGGTCAGGGTAAGCCCGGCAGGCAGAGTTGGCATCGTTCAATACTCCAGGCGGAGGCCCAACCGGACCGTCCGCGGATCGTTACGCCGAATGAGGTAGGAGCCAAAGTTGGGATTGGACTTGAGCGGCAACGTGACCTTGGCCCCGGGCCCCGAGGTGAGCGTGCCCGCCGGATCAATCAGCACCAGCGCTCGGTCGACGATGCCAGCCGCGGACGCCACGACGTTGAAAGCATCGAGGACCACCACGACGGTGCCCCGGCCGGCCCCCGCACTGAGCTTGAGTGTCAATCCAAGATCGAGCCCCTGGGCCATCTTCTCCCGGCAGCTGTTTCGCTCGGCGAAGGTTCCGGACAGGGTGGTCCGGCAGGTCGCCCCCGCGAGCGCTTGGTCGAGACCCGCCAGCGTGCCGCCGAGAAAGGCCGGATCGTTGTCACCCGAACCGTCGCCGTTGGCGTCGATTCCGGGCCGGAACCCGGGGGTAAATGGGAGGCCGCTCCGGAGCCGATACCGGGCCGTCAGACCTACCGGCATCGACCCGCGGGACTGGATCTTGAGGGTGGCCGCCGCCCGATGAGGCACGTCAAAATCGGAGGTGCCCTGAGCCCAATCGCCCCCGCTGCCGCCGACGGCAAGGGGGGACAATTGCGCCATCGGATCGGCCGAGCGCCAGCCGACCATGTTGTCGGTCGTCTTCGAATAGGTGTACGACGCCGCCAACGCCACCTGCTCGCTGAACCGATGCTCCAGGAGGGTGGCCACTTCGTAGTGGTCGCTTGCGCCGGTCGGGGAGAGACCGCTTACCAGATCGAAACTCGCAAACCGCCGGTTGGATCCGGTCGCCACGGTGACCAGGCCACCCCGCTTGACCAAGGTGCCGTACAGCGGGCGACCTTCCTGGGTTTCCCCAATCGCGGCAGACCGATTGAAATCCTGGCGACGGAGGAGGAAATCGGTGTGGTTGTAGGAGCCGTTCAGGCTCAGCAGAGTCCTTCCGATCTGGCGGGTGAGGCCGCCGGCCACCTTGATTGACCGCGGCGATCGGACGTTCGAGTTGAGAATAGTGAGTCGCTGAGATTCGGAGGCAAGCGTTACACTTGGCACGGCCGGCCACTCTCCGAACGCGGCAACGCCTCGCCGAACTCGGACGTCCTTGTCGAGCAATATTGCCTCGGCGAACACGGCCGGATCGATCCGGCCCTGGTATACGCCGCCACCGCCCCGGAGAATCAACTCACCCCGATTCTGGACGTCCCAAACGAAACCAAGGCGAGGCGCGACCGTGCTTGGGGGCTTGATGACCCCATTGTTCAGGGTGCCCGTCAGGTTCTCCCAGGCGGTGTTGAGAGCAATCTTGCCGGTCGGGAGTTTCTCCCGATCGACCCGGAGCCCGAACAGAAACTGGATGTCGGGCGCCACCAACCACGTATCCTCGATGAACGCCCCGACCGACGAGGTGGAAAACCGGGCCTCTTCCTTGGGACCGGACACCTGCCAGAACAACCCGTCGGCGCCCCGGAAGTCGTCGACGTTGCCAAACGTGAACGCTCCGGCCGTGCCGAAGCGGTAGTCCTGAAGATGATTCACAAAGGTAGCGCTGACGCCAAACTTGAATTGATGGAGGCCGGTCCGGATCTGAAACGCGTCGGACAGATCGATCGTCTTCCGATCGAAAAGGCCGGGTAGCGTCAACGAGCTGCCGAACGCCAACCCTGGCTCCGTAAATGTGGTCAGCGGCAACGCGCCAGCGGCGTACTCCCGGCGGGCTAAGCTGAATCCAGCCCGGAATTCATTCGCCGACCGTTCGCCGCCGCTGGTCAGCGACAGGCCGAGCGATCCGTCGCGGGCGGTCAGTGCGGCTCCGCCTCCGGACACCCAATCCTCACCGAGCGAAAAGCCGCGTTCTTTCCATGAAGCCACACCGGCTCTCGCCACCAGCATCCGGTTGGCCCCCAGGCGCCAATCGACGCGGGCGATCCCGTTTCCGCCCTTCCAGGTCCGCACCGGGGGAGCCACATACGGGCCGATGGCCGTCCCAAAGGAGTCATTCGCGATCTTCGGAAGAGCATCCCGGAGCGAAAGGGTTTGCCCTCCCGAACGGGCCGAGTCGACCACCCAGGAGAAGGAGGCCGGTTCTTCGAGTTGTTGATAGTTGATTCGGAGGAACAAGTGGGCGGTGTCGGGAACGATGGCCCCGCTCAAGACCGCGCCGACTTGGAACGAACTCGTCGAGCTGTCCGCCGGGTTGTCAGCGGTGGCCCCAGCGACCTTGGCAGACGAAAACGATCCGAAGGGGCGGAACAACAAACGGCCGGCCCCCCTTCGAGTGTGAACACCGATCGTATTGCCTGATCCGCCCCGCCATTCCGCGTCGAGGGGCAAACCGATGACCCCTGCGAACTCGGTCGCTTCGGCGGCAAACAGCGGGCTCTGCATTGGCTCGGCGGCCCAAGCGGGATGCCGGAGGAGCGTTTCCTCGATGCCGTCCACGACGAAGCGGGTGAGCGAAATTGGGAGCCCACCGCCGGCGATTCCGAACCCGAGCCGGCGATCGAACGACCCGACTAGATCGGGGATGCCCCGACCGAGGTCTGAAACGTCGGCAACGCGAGCTACGTCCCGAACGTCGCTTCCGGTAAGGAACCGCCCGAAGGTCACACTCATCGGGACTGCGGTTTCGGGCTGGGTTTCGACCGCAGCAATCGGGGGCGGTCTCCGGACCAACACCACCGAGACATCGGTTCGTTGGCCAGGGGCAATTCGAACCCCGGTTCGGCGAACTGGTTGATAGCCAACCAACTCGAACAAGATGCTGTACTCGCCGGCGGCAAGCAGCCGAAGTTGGAAACGGCCGTCCGGTTCCGACTCGAGGCTCCGGATCGGGGATCCCGATACTTCGATGGTGACTTGAACCCCGGCGAGCGGTTGTCCATTGGCTCGAATGGCCCCCCGGAGCGAACCCGAGGTGAGGCTCTGGGCTCCAAGGGTGAGGGGACCGCAAAT
>JAYTTT010000390.1:0-4705 GCA_043744895.1 Gemmatimonadota bacterium
GGTTGAGCAACCGAAACCGGTCGGGGTGCTCGTAGATGTAGAGCGAGACGTGTTCTCGATCCGCCGGGTCATTTGTGAGAGCGGCCACCTCCGCCAGAACACGGGTCGGGAATACCTGGGCATCGAGGCCCCGGGGATAGCTCGGCGTCACGACGTTGGCGCAGTAGTCGACGCGATTGCTGCGGAACGTCTGAATCAACTGGTCGATCACACCGGGATCGATCAACGGACAGTCGGCGGTGGTCTCGACGATCAGGTCGGCAGCGGCCGAGCGCGCGGCGCCGAGCACCCGCTCCAGGACATCCGCCTCACTGCCCCGGTGGCAACCAACGCCGAGTTCGCTCGCGAGAGCAACGATGGCGTCGTCGGCCGGCTGATCGGTCGTGGCGATCACGATACCATCCGCCCACCGGACCCGGCGGAGACGCTCGATCATTCGGGCCAGCATCGGCCGGCCAAGGATCGGGCGCAGCACCTTGCCGGGGAGCCGAGTCGAGCCCATCCGCGCCTCGATCGTGATGATGGTTCTCACCGGGCAATCAGCTCCCAGGTTACCGGGGTTCCCCGAACCGCCCCGTGGGCTGCCCGCCGGCCAATGACCACTGAGGCGTGCCGCGGGGACAAGCCGAAGCCCGGGCGAATCGACCGGACGTTATCGACAGTGAGGAGGTCGCCGGGAGCGACATCATCGACCACATATAGCGAACGGCGAAACGTCACGTTGCCTTCCTCCGCCAGGCCGGGTCCGAACGACGGCCCCCCGATCATCGTTTCAGCCCGCCCAACCGCATCGGCCATGGCACGGAACTCGTCCGGTTCGAGCGAGAAATGACTGTCGACGCCCCCGGCCGATCGGTCGAGCGCGAAATGCTTCTCAATGACCGATGCGCCCAGGGTCACCGCCACCACGGGAGCGACGATCCCGAGGCTGTGGTCGGACAGGCCAACCGGGCATTGGCCGATCGTGGCCAGCGCGGTCAGGGCCGCGAGATTCATCCCGGCATCGGGGGCCGGATAGCTACTGGTACACTTGAGGAGCACCAAGTCGCGGCACCCAGCCTCGCGGAGAACGCCGATCGCATGGGCGATCTCCTCGACATTGGCCATCCCGGTCGACAACACCACCGGCTTACCCGTGATCGCCACGCCCCGCAGCAACCGGTCGTCCACCAACTCGAAGGAGGCAATCTTGTAAGCCGGGGCGCCAAGCGACTCGAGGAGATTGATGGCCGTCTCGTCGAATGGGCTCGAGAAGATCTCCAGACCAACCGAGGCCGCCTCGGCGAAGAGGCGCTCGTGCCAGGCCCATGGCGTGTGAGCCTCTTGGTAGAGGTCATAGAGGGTTCGTCCGCCCCAGGGACCGTTCCCCGGCACGACAAAATCGGCCCGGTCGGACCGGATCGTGATCGTGTCAGGGGTGTAGGTCTGGAGTTTGATCGCGTGCGCGCCGGCGGCCTTCGCGGCGTGAACTGTCGCGATCGCGCGACCCAGATCGCCGTTGTGGTTGCCCGACAGCTCGGCAATTAGAAAGCATGGGGCACCCTGCCCTACCGGCGTCCGTCCGATCATCACGGTCATGACAGGCGCCCGGCTGGGCGGACGAAGCGGATCAGCTCTGGCGTGGAACCTTCCTCGACCCAACCTAACGTGGTGAACAAGCGCCGGGACACCGCATTGGCCGGCCGAACGACCGCGACCAGCCGGGTTCCGGCCCGGGTTCGAGCCAACACCTCCGGGCCCCGCTCGAGCAGGGCCCGGCCGATCCCTTGACCGCGTGATTCAGGCGCCACTGAGTAGCTGAGCCGGGCCGAGGCCCAGCCGTCTTCGCTTTCAAACCGAATCGTGCCGAGGGGCCGTCCGGTCGTCGATTGGGCAAACAGAACCAGCGCCCCGGCGCTGGCGATTCGTTCGGCCACCCACGTCTGATGATGATCCCACTCGATCGGCCCGCGATCGCCGGACCCGGCCCGGGCGGCTGGATCGTTGGCCCATAGCCACAACGCATAGGAATCGGCGGCCTCGGCGGTCCGCAGGATCACCGTCATCCGGTCCTCCGGGCTGTCAACAGCCGGGCCAACTCGAGGGCCACCCGGCCCGCACCGTTCTGAAGCGGAGGCGCGATCATGGCGGCTGGGATCAGCGCCCGGAGTTGCTGAGCGAGGGACTCGCCGCCCACCGCGAGCGAGTTGGCCCCCGGGACGCCGCACTGCCGAGCCCAGCCGTATACCAACCGCTGGTTCTCGGCCACCGCGATGACCACCATCGGAACGCCGACGGCCGCGGCCTCATAGGTGGTGCCGCCGGCGGCCGTCACCAGGCATTTCCCCTCGGTCGCCTCTGCCCAGAGGCGATCGGGACTCACGTGGCGGGCTCCCGATGGGGCCCAGTCGCCGATCACCGCAAATCGCTCAGCCGGCATCAGCTCGACCAGCGCCTCAAAGGCGCTGATCATCGATTGGCCGGGCCGCCCGCCGCCAAGCGTCACGACCACGTGGCCATCCAGCCGCTTCCGCCACTTCGGCAAGTCCTCCCGCAGCGCGATGAAGTCGCGCCCGCAAAGCACTGGTCCGCCGAACGACGGATAGAGCCCGGCCGACGCGTAGGGATTGGGGTTCCAGACGACGTCATAGCCGTCCGGTACCGACTCGCCGACATCGTCGACCAAGACCTTGACCAGAGCGAACCGGCCGGCCGCCATCGCCTGCCGGTCGGCCGCGTCATAGCGGTCGACGACCAGCACGTCACAGGCCGGATCGGCGCGGGGCTCAACCGGAATGCCGAGATCCTGGTAGTGACGAGCGACAAACGGCAGCTCGATCCGGCCGACCGCCACAGCGGTACCGCCCAACCCGTGCCACCCGATCGCGAGCGCCGCGACTCGCATGGCGTGGCCGGCCCCGACCGCGGCGGTCGCGTCGACGGCGAGCACCATCCGGCGACCCGTCACTTCCGTCATGCCGGCCCGCCCGCGACGGCCCGTTCGAGCGCGGTAACCACTCGGTCGACATCGGCATCGGTCATTCCATGAAACAGCGGCAACGTCAGCGCCGAGTGGTAGTACTCCTCGGCCCCCGAGCGGTGGACGCCCTCCGACCCGTGCGCTCGGTGGTATGGCTGCTGGTAGACCGGGATGTAGTGGACATTGACGCCGATCCCTTGGGCGGTGAGGATCTCGAATATCCGGAGCCGTTCGGCGGGCGGAACCCGCACGACGAACAGGTGATGGGCGCCTTGAGACCCTTTGGGACGGCGCAGCGGCACGACGCCGCCGACCCCAGCGAGCCGGGCCTCATAGAGCCCAGCCAGTAGAGCCCGCTTCGCGACCCACTCCGGCAACCTGGCCAACTGGGACCGGCCTAACGCGCACTGGAAGTCAGTGAGCCGGTAGTTGTACCCAAGGTCGTGCTGTTCGTAATACCACGGGCCCTCGACCTGACTCATCCGATCCCAGTCACGGGTGATCCCGTGGCTCCGGAACATCCGGAGCCGCCTGGCGAGCTCAGGGTCGTTGGTGGTGACCGCACCGCCCTCGCCAGTGGTGATCTGCTTGACGGCGTGAAAACTGAAACAGCACATCGTACTGTGGTCGCAGGCCCCAACCCGATGCAGACCGCCAGTGCGGGACTGGTAGGTCGCCCCAAGTGCGTGAGAGGCATCCTCGACCACGGCCCAGCCTCGGGCCTCCGCAATCGCCGCGAGGACCTCGACCGGCGCCACCTCGCCGCCGAAATGGACCGGCGTCACCACCTTCACCGATCGGTCAGCTCGATCATCGGCCGCGTCCGGGTCGATCAGCGCGGTCGCTGGATCTACGTCGGCAAACCGGACGCTGCCGCCCAAGTAAAGGGCCGCGTTGGCGGTGGCGACGAAGGTGATGGGACTCGTCAGTACCGACTTCCCGGGACCGATGCCGAGGACGGCATAGGCCGCATGCAGCGCCGCGGTGGCGCTGTTGAATACGACCGCGTAATCCGCCCCGACGAAGGCGGCGAGGTCGGCCTCAAACCGCTCCACCATCGGGCCCTGGGTGATCAACGGGGCCCGTAACGCCTCAACGACCGCCATCACGTCCAGGTCGGTGACCTCCTGCCGGGAATACGGAAGCGGCCCAGTCATCAATTGAGTCCGAGCGACCCCAGCAACTCGCGCACCTCGCCGACACCGAGCCGGTGCGGGTTGTTGTCGCTCCGGTATGAGAAACCATCGGCCACGGCCGCGCCGCCGTTGACCACGTCATCATCCCACCAGGGCTGCTGCGGTTGGAGGACATAGTGGGTGCCCATATCGCGGGTTCGGCGGGCATCGTCCTCGCCGATCATCAGCTCGTGGAGTTTTTCACCGGGCCGGATCCCGACGATCTCGGTGCGGCAGGTCGGCGCCAGCGCCTCCACGACCGTCATGATGTCGGTCGATGGGATCTTCGGCACGAACAACTCGCCCCCGTGCATCCGGCGAACGCAGTCCAGGACGAACTCGACGCCCTGATCGAGGGTAATCCAGAACCGGGTCATTCGCGGATCGGTGATCGGGATGACGCCGCTCTTTCTGGCGTTCAGGAAGAACGGAACGACCGACCCGCGACTCCCGACGACGTTGCCGTACCGGACCACGCTCATCAGCGGCGCTCGGCCGGCGGCATAGGCATTGGCCGCGACAAACAATTTGTCGGAGCAGAGCTTCGTCGCCCCGTAAAGATTGATTGGGT
>JAYTTT010000391.1:0-4704 GCA_043744895.1 Gemmatimonadota bacterium
AGTCAAGGGGTTGTACGTGAAAAAGGTATCTATTACTACTACTCTTTTACCCCTTGCAGGATTTCATCCAACTCCGAAATTGAGAGTATGACAATCCACCGAATTCGGCTCCTCGGAGACCCGGTCCTTCGAACCAAGTGCGAAGCCATCTCCCAAACGGGGTCGGCGGCCGTCCGAATGATTATTGACGACCTCATAGACACCCTTCGAGACTGGCAATCACGATTCGGGACCGGGCGGGCGATTGCAGCGCCCCAGATCGGAGCCCCAGTCCGGATCGTCTACGTCGAGATGGATCGACCGTGGGCCCTCATCAACCCAGAGATTGTCGATATCGGAACCGAAGACTTCACGGTTTGGGACGACTGCTTCTCCTTTCCGAACTTGATGATCAGGGTCCAGCGGGCCTACCGCATCCGGGTTCGATTTCAAGACCTGAAAGGCAACCCCCAGGAGGTCGACCTGGAGGCCGATCGAGCGGAACTGCTCCAGCATGAGATCGACCATCTTGACGGTGTGCTGGCCGTCGATCGGGCCGACGGCATGGATCCGTTCTGCCTCCGTGAGGAGTGGAACCGCTGGTATACCTCCGGGGAACGATATGGGGAGCCAGCGCCTCGCCACGAGCACCTGCCAACGGCTCACCTGTAACATTCCGGCCGCTATATCGGCCCAGAACGCCACACCAGAGGGCAACCATGGGTGAGATGGTCAGTTACCCGGCCAACGGCCATACAACCACCGGTTACTTGGCGACCCCGGCCTCGGGAACGGGACCCGGACTGCTGGTAATTCAAGAGTGGTGGGGGCTCGTGGACCATATCAAAACGGTGGCCGATCGCCTCGCCGCGGCCGGCTTCGTGGCTCTCGCGCCCGACTTCTATGCCGGCGAAACCACCCAGAGTCCCGATGCCGCCGCTAAGCTCTTCATGGCCCTCAACATCGACCGAGCCGGAGCCGATCTCCGGGGGTCCGCCGCCTATCTCCTGAGCCGGTCTGACGTCACCTCGATGAAGGTGGGTGCCCTGGGCTTTTGCATGGGCGGCCAGCTAGCCCTCTACGCCGGCATGACGGATCCGAGCCGCATCGGATGTGTGGTCGACTTCTACGGCATCCATCCGAATGTCCCGATCGACCCCGCCCGAGTGAAAGTCCCTGTCCTGGGCCACTTTGGAACTCGGGACGGCTCCATCCCTGCCGACGCGGTGGCAAGAATCGCCTCCGCAGTCAATCAGGCCGGCGGGCGGTTCGAGCCCCACTACTACGAGGCCGATCATGCCTTCTTCAACGACACCCGGCCCCAGGTCTACAACCCAGAGGCAGCCCGATTAGGTTGGGAGCGAACTTTGGGATTCCTCCGCTTACATTTGGGCTCAGACGAAACTGAACTTGGAGCAGTCGGATGACGTACATCATTACGGAAGCGTGTATCGGGGTGAAAGATCGGGCCTGCGTCGATGTTTGCCCGGTAGACTGCATCTACGAGGGAGACGACCAACTCTTCATCCACCCGGACGAATGCATCGACTGCGGTGCCTGTGAGCCGGAGTGCCCGGTGACTGCCATCTTTCCTGAGGAAGAAGTGCCCGATAACATGGCCGCCTCAATTGCCAAGAACAAAGAGGTGTTCACGGGGCCGACCCCTCCCGGGCCTCCCAAGCGGTAGGGGCCCGGGGCCTTCGGATGGTTTCACCGGAGGCTCTGCAAGAACTTGAGAATCGCCCGCGTCGTCGGCACTGGCTGCTCGATACACGGGAGGTGACCTGATCCAGGGATCTCGACCAGTCGCGCCTCGGGAATTGCCGTCGCCATGAGTTCGGAAATCGCCGGTGGGGTGATGATGTCTTCCTGCCCGACGACCACCAATGTCGGAACCCCAATCAATGTCGACAGCAACGGCGAACTGTCGGCGCGGTCACGCATCGCGGTGAGAGCACCGATGATCCCCGGTACCGGTGCCCGGAGGATCATTTCGCGAACCGCCTCGATGATCTCGGGTGGCACGGTGGAGGTGAAGAACCGTGGCAACATTGCTTCAGCCGCGGCAATGGCCCCGGAATCCCTCACCTTCGCCACCAAGCCGTCTCTCGCCCTCCGGCCCTCGGCGCTGTCGGCTTCGGCACGGGTGCCCATCAGCACCAAGCCCCGCACTCGGCTCCGATGACGTCGGAGAAACTCGAACGCGACGTACCCCCCCATGGAAAGCCCACACAGAACAACTCGATCCTCACCTAGCGCGTCCAGCAGCGCGGCCAGATCATCGGCATACATCGCCATCGAATAGCCGAGATCGGGCGCATCGGACTGTCCCATACCCCGGAAATCGTAGCCAATCCGCCGGTATCCGCTCAGGGTATCGAGTTGATGACGCCAAACCGTTCGGTCCAACGGAAATCCGTGGAGAAATACGATCGGCAGTCCCGAGCCCCGGGTCTCGATCGCAAGGCTAACACCGTTGACGGTAATTCGATCGATCGGTTCGGAACTCGGCCGCGCGCTATAGAACCGCCCGACCGCCTCCGGAACCTGCTGTGGTTGGCCGTGATGATCGACGCACACAAACAAGAACTCGCCCGTGGCCAGCGCCGTGTCGTCCGTGGTTCGCCGTGCTGTTTGCCGGAGGGTGAAGCTGGTGCGCCCCAAATGAGTCAGCGCCTGCTGGAATCGAAGGGTTTCGCCGACTCGCACCGGGGCGTGGAAATCGAGCACGCTTCGGCGGACCGCCGGCCACAAAGCCTCCCTGATAAAAACATCCACCCCGGGCCCCCGCCCCAGTTGCTCCCAGCGGGCCCGCTCGAACAGCTTGAGAAAGGCGGTGTGACTCACGGTGCCCGCGGCATCACAATCATCGGGGTAAATCGTGAGCTCGACGTCCGTTTCTGGCATCCGTGTCAATGGCACCCACCGATCGGGTTCGAAACTGTCTCCCAAATTACGCCCACCGTGGCCCCCGTCGCTACTTTACCGTCACCATTCCATTGCCAGTTTGCTTGCCGGAGCTTCTTTCATGGTGTCAAGAACCACCGCAGAACCCCCCTTGATCGCCGACCAACCGGCGTTCGAATCCCTGGTGGCCGAATGGCAACGCGAGCCCGTCGTCGGCATCGACACGGAAGCCGCCAGCTTCCATCGGTTTCGGGATCGGGTCTACCTCCTCCAATTGTCAACGCCGAACCAGACCGTGATCGTCGACCCGATCGGCACCAATGGCCTCGAATCACTCCGCTCTTGGTTCGACCACGGCACGACCCAGTTCATCTTTCATGACGCCGACTACGACCTTCGCTTGATGCATCGCGAGGCTGGCCTTCGGGTCCGGAACTTGTTCGACACCCGCGTCGCCGCCCAATTCCTTAACCTTCCGGGTATCGGCCTCGGTGCGATCCTGGAGAGCCGGTGCAACATTCGCACCGACAAGCGATTCCAAAGGGCTGATTGGTCAGCCCGGCCGCTGACCGCGGAAATGTTGACTTACGCGGCCACCGATACCCGCTATCTCCCCGACCTGCGGATCGCCTTCCTGGAGGAGTTGGCGGCGATCGGCCGTCTCGGGTGGGTGGAGGAGGAATGCCAACTGCTCACCACCGTGGAGTGGCCGAGCCAAGAACCGCCCGAACAAACGTTTCTTAAAATCAAAGGCGCCCGAGACCTCGACCGGAGGGGCCTCGCCATTCTGAGAGAGCTCCACGTCTGGCGGGAAGGAATCGCCGAGCGGCTCGACCGAGCGTTGTTTCGGGTCATCGGCAACGAAACGTTGGTTGCCCTCGCCAGCGCACCACCCCAGGATCTCAAGGCGCTCGAGCGGATCCGAGGGATCGGGGCTGAGAACGCGGCCCGGCGCGGCCCCGAGATCCTCGCCGCGATCGAGCGCGGCCTCGCGGTTCCGGACGACGATCTGCCGACGTTCCCCCGCCATCCTCGCTATCGGCCGGACCCCGCCTTCGATGTCCGAATGGAGCGGCTCAAGACCTGGAGGGCTACCCTGGCCGCCCGAATCGATTTGCCGCCTGGTATCTTGGCGCCAAACGCAACATTGGAGGGAGTCGCCCGGACTGCCCCGACGACGACCGAGGAACTCTTGGATGTGGTTGGAATCCGTCGATGGCAGGTGAATGAGTTCGGAACCGACCTGATTGCCCTGATCAAGGCGAAGGCCTAGCCCAGGAAGGCCCGTACCCTGGGATCCATTCGCTCGGGAGTCCAGTAGGGCTCCCATACCAGTTCAACCGCCGCGCTATTGATACCCTCGACCTGCTCAACAACCAAACGAGCGTCTTCGAGAATTTCCGGCCCTGAAGGGCAGCCCGGAGAAGTCAGCGTCATCTTGACAAGGGCATCGCCCTGCTCCGACACCTCGATGTCGTAGACCAGGCCGATGTCCACGATATTGAGACCCAGTTCGGGGTCTTTCACCTGGCGGAGCGCTTTGCGCACGACATCGGGAGTCACCATGCCGCAAGCTACCGCCCCATCGCCCCCCGGTCAAACTCGCCCCCTGCGAACGGTCCAAGGCCGAACCTGGTTCATCGGTGCGGCGGCGGTTCGCGTAGGGCTCCTGGTGGGATCAGATAAAGCAGTAGAGCCGTCGATCGGTCTCGTTCAGACAACCCTAGGGAAGCTCTGCACTGGCCAGCCTAACGACCGAGCGGTGTGCGGTGGTGGGCGGATGCCGCCAAACGAGGCCGCCACGCCGGCGCCCGGCAT
>JAYTTT010000392.1:0-4664 GCA_043744895.1 Gemmatimonadota bacterium
TTCCGGCGCCGTCGCCTCGGTTGACCAGAGCGATACCGTCCAGATCCGAGTCGTGGCGGACGGCCGGCTCGGCTGGGCCGGCGGGGACTTCGCGTTGGCCCCCGCGGTCGCCGACAGCGCCCTCCGATCCGCCGCGGCGAGTGATCCAGCCCAGATGTTCTTCCCCGCGCCGGCCGCGCTCCCGACGGTCATTACTCGATCGCCGGCGGCCGTCGCGTTGGCGGTTCCGGATCTCGTCCATTTGGCGAGCGCACTCGCCGACCGGCTTCGGCGCCTCAACCTCCGGATCGAAACCTGGGCCGAACGCTCGGCCGGGGGCGTGGAGGTTGGGAACAGCCGCGGGGTCCTGGCCTCGTACGACGTCACGATGGTCGGGCTCGGGGTGTCCGTCGCGGGCGGGCCCGCGCCCTGCCGGGTCCACGTGGTCGGGGTCGCCCCTCCGGACGAAGCCGACCTCGACACGCTGGTGGATGAGGTCGAGGCCCGGTTCGGGCCCTCGCCGCTCGACCTGACCGAACTCGGACCGACGGCGCGGGTCTGGTTTAAACCCCGCGCGGTTCGGTCGTTGTTGGCGCCCGTCCTCGCTCGCCACGCGGCCGGCCACTGGATGGGGAAGCGGGGGCGGGCGTCCATCGATCCCCGGCTATCGCTCGTCGATGATCCTCTGGTCGACGGCCGCCCCGGCAGCCGACCGATTTGCGACGACGGCATTCCGACCCAACGGCTCGTCCTGATCCGCGGGGGACGGCCGGTGGCCGGCCTGCTCGACCTCCGAACCGCGTCGCAGTACCGGCTCCCGGCCACCGGCCATGGGCTCCACCGTGGCTACCGGGCGCCGGGGGCCGCCTTTTCCAACCTGGTTCTTGAATCCCTGGAAGGCGGAACCACCGACTTGGCCGGCGCCGTCGGCGACGGGGTGCTGGTGTCGGAAATCGAGATCGGACCGGCGCCCAATCCGGAACGGGGGGTCTTTCGGGTGGCGGTGCCGTGGTGCTATCGGATCGTGGGAGGGCGGGTCGTTGGCCGGGTCGAGGGGGCGGCGCTGGCGGGTGACGTCTTCCGGCTGCTCGAACGGGTGGTGGCCATCGGTGCCGACGCCGAGTGGCAGGGGGCGGTTCGGGTCCCGTCGTTGGTGCTCGACGGAGTTGGGGTGACCCTTCGTTAGGCTAACGCCTTCAGCTCGGCAACCAGGGCTTCAGAGGACTTGCCAGCGACCAATCCTTCGTACACCCAAGTCAGCAGGTCGGGGCTGCCGACCAAAAACCGGCACCGCGCCTCGCCCCGACTGCGGCAGTCGACCTCCATGACGGCCGCCGGATATCCGCCCAGCCGGGTGAAGAAATCCGAGAGCATTCCGCAGGTAAAATGGCACGACGGCACCGCGGCGCCCCGGGGCTCGGCTTCGACCCAGTCACCGCTGTCGAGACAGAAGAGGCCCGGGGCGAGGGTTTCGACCGACACCGATCCAAAGCCTTCTTCCCGGAAAAAGCCGGCGAGCCCGTCGCCGAGGTAGCGGGCATCGAGCGATTGGGGCGTCTCGACCTCGTAACGGTCGGCCACCGATCCGACGAAACCGTCGTAGGCGCCGGCGCCCGCGGCAAATCCGACTTCCCGGAGCAAACCGGCCGCCTGCTCGGGCAGCTCCCGTTCGAGGACGGTTCTCAGCTGGTCGATGACGGCGCGACCGAGCGCGAGGCGAGGCGACGTGGCGGTGGAGGACATGGGATCAAGCTAGGCTTCCCGGCCGACGCGGCGCAAGAGTTCGGCCTCGTCGATGACTTCGACGCCCAGCGTCTTGGCCTTCTCGAGTTTGCTGCCGGCCTCCTCGCCCGCCACCAGGGTATCGGTCTTCTTGGTGACCGTCCCGGTCAGTCGGCCCCCGGCAGCCTCGATCAGGGCGGTGGCCTCGGCCCGCGACAAGGTGGCGAGCGTGCCCGTCAGGACGTAACTCTTGCCCGCAAGCGCCCCCCCCACCGGCTCGGCGTTAGGCTCGTCGAGGGTGAGGCCGGCCGTGGCCAGCCGTTCGATCAGCTTCCGGTTGCTCGCGGTCGCGAAGAACTCTGCCACGGCCGCGGCGATGGTCGGGCCGATGCCTGGGACGTCGCCGATCACTTCGGCGCCGGCGTCGGCCAGCGCCGGCAGGTTCCCGAACCGTCGGGCCAGGACCTGAGCGATGTTCTTGCCGACGTGCCGAATCCCGAGTCCGAACAGGAGTTGCGAGAGCGGCCGTAGTGTCGAATCGGCAATTGCCTGGACCAGCAGGGTGGCCGATTGCTCGGCGAACCGGTCGAGTTCGATCAGTTGGGGGGCCGTCAGCCGGTAGAGATCACTGACATCGGCGATCAAGCCGGCGTCCAGCAGCTGACGGACCCGTTCGTAGCCCAGCCCCCGAATGTCCATCGCCTCGCGGGAGGCGAAGTGGACGATCGACTCGAAGATCCGGCCCGGGCAGGCGGCGTTCGGGCAGTACCGCATCACCTCGTCCGGCGGTCGCACCGCCGGGGTCCCGCAGGCCGGGCATTTTGCCGGCGGCACGAACGGACGTTCGCTGCCGTCGCGCCGATCGCGGATCGGCCCGATCACTTGGGGAATGACCTCGCCCGCCCGGATGATCTCGACCCAATCGCCGATCCGGATGTCTTTCTCAGCGATCTGATCTTCGTTGTGGAGGGTCGCGCTCGAGACGGTCACGCCGCCGACTTCGACCGGCGTGAGGACCGCATAGGGGTTGAGGGCACCGGTCCGGCCGACATTGATCCGAATCTCTTCGAGCTGGGTCACCGCCACTTCCGGGGCGAACTTGCGGGCAATGGCCCAGCGGGGCTCTCGGCCCCCGACCACGCCGAGGTCTTCCTGGAGATCGCGACGGTCGACCTTGACCACGACGCCGTCGGCTTCGAACGGCAAGGTGGGAAGCAGGGCTTCGTATTCCGGAATCGCCGCTTGGACCGCCTCGAGCGTCGGGAAGAGCCGCCGATGGGGCTCGACCTGAAAACCCCACCGTTCGAGCAGGGCGAGGATCTCGTTATGGGAGGTCGCGGTCACCGCGCCCTCGATCACCTCGACGTGAAACGCGAACATCCTGAGCCGGCGGGAGCGGGTGATCCGGGCGTCCAGCTGGCGGAGGCTCCCGGCGGCGGCGTTTCGGGGATTGGCAAACGGGGGCTCGCCCAGGGCCTCGCGGCTGGCGTTGAGCTTCCGGAACGACGCCAGCGGGAAATAGACTTCACCGCGGACTTCCATCAGGGCGGGGATGCCGGCGCCCTTGAGCACCAGCGGGATGTCGCCGACAGTTTTCAAGTTAGCGGTAACGGCTTCCCCGATGATTCCGTTGCCGCGGGTTGCCCCGACGAGGAGGTGGCCGCCGCGATAGGTCAGGTTGACGGCGGCCCCGTCGATCTTGATTTCCGCGGCATAGCCGGCCGCCCGGACGCCGGCGTTGATCCGGGCGTTCCGTTCCTCCCAGGCGGCCAGTTCCTCGGGCGAAAACGCGTTGGCCAACGACAGCATCGGACGGCGGTGGGGGTGCTTGGTCAGCGACGATGCCGGCTCGCCACCGACGCGCTGGGTCGGGCTGTCGGGCGTCAGCAGGACGGGGTGGGCCGCTTCGAGGGCCCGGAGTTCCTGGAACAACCGGTCGTACTCGGCGTCCGACATCTCGGGCGCGTCCTCGACGTGATAGAGGCGGTTGGCTCGGTTGATCGCCGAGCGAAGTTGTTCGACGCGCTGGGCCGGATCGGCCGCCGATCGGGTCATGACCCGGATTCGCGCCGGAGCACCGCGAGGGCAACGCCCGCCAGCCGATCGAGTTCGGCCTGGCTTGCGCGGGGCACCAACTCATCGGCCGACCCGGCATCCTGATCCGTAAACGTGACCAGCAGCCGTTTCAGGAACGCGATCAGGGCGGCCCGCTCCCGGTCTTTTTCGAGGGCGGAGGCGCTGCCGCGTTGCTTGGCCTGAATCCGTTCGAAACGATGCGCGGTTCGGAGTGCCCGGGCGGTGACGTCGGCCACCAACCGGGCCCACTGGACGTCCGAGGCGGTAAGCGGGGGCCTGGTCCGGTCGGTCCGGAGGAAAATCGCGCCGATCGTCACCTTCTTCCATCCGATCGGGACCACGGTAATCGACTGGACCCGCCGGGTCGCCAGCGCATCCTGGACCGATTCGAGGGCCGGCTCGTGGATCACGTCGGGAATACTGACGATTTCGCCGGTGTCGATGGCCCGTTTGAGTTCCGGGTAGGCGGCCAGGTTGACGGTCCGGGATCGGAGCGACGGATCCTCGTAGCTCGCGACGAGGTGGACGTCGCCGCCCCCTTTCTCGGTCAGGAAGACCGAGCAGCGGTCGAGTTCGAGCGCGTAGCCGACCCGGCGCGCCACCGATTGGACGATGTCCCGATAGTTGAGCGACCCTGCCAGCTCGCGGAGCAACTCGATGACGATCAGCAGACGGCGTCGCTCGGTCTCGAGTTCCTCGATCCGGGTCTGGAGCCGGTCGGGGTCGGGGGCAGGGAATCGGGCTGGGTTCATCGGAGTAAATTAGCTAGCTTCTACCGGATGGACACTCCAGAACAATCCGAAGAGCCGTCGCCGAGCGGACCGCGCGGTTTCGGCCTTGGTCTCCTGCTGGGGGCGGTCGTCGGCGCCGCGGTGGCCCTCCTGTTC
>JAYTTT010000393.1:0-18216 GCA_043744895.1 Gemmatimonadota bacterium
CGCACGTCCCAGGGGTATTCAGCATCCCAAACGTAAAGCACGCGCACCGGTAGTCAGCCAGCCCTTCGGAAGAGGAATCGGCAGATCATGCTAAAAGGAACCCAGAAAGGCGAAGCCTGAACCCATCGTCGGAAATGCCCGCCGGGACGTTGTACCGTGGGATCGCCCAACGATGGCTGGCGGGCGGGGTGAACCATCCCCCACCGACGAGGAGCCCTGCCTGATAGCCGGCGCGCTCCACCGCCAATGCAACGGTCGGGGATGAAATTCCGTACGGATATGCCAGCACCGGAAGGGTCGCAACCGCTGTTGCCTTGAGCCAGTCGAGAGGTCGCGACAACTCCGTTGCCAACTCGTCGGCATCCAGTCGGGCAAGGTTGGGGTGGCTCCAACTGTGAGCAGCGAGCGTCACCTGGCCAAGTCGAATCAGGGCGCGGAGCTGGTCCTCGCCGGCACATCCGTAGTAGGCCGGTAAGGCCCCCGCCAGGGGAGGGGTCGAAATGCCGGCGCGGATCGCCTCATGCCTACCCCCATGATCTTCCAATGCTCGCCTGCGAATGTCGCCCGCGAGCCCCTCACGGATCGAGGCCACCTCGTCCCACCAAAAGGATCGGCATCCGAGCAACCCCGGCGCAACGAAGACTGTGCTAGGAAGTCCTCGCCGCTCCAGTTCGGGTAGCGCTAGTTCGACGGCGCCACGATACGCATCATCGAACGTAATGGCGATCTGAGGTCGCCCGCCATCCGGTGCCGCTGCCAGAAGGTCGGCCAGGGGTCGGATCTCGCCGTATTGTTGAATCAGATCGACCTGTCGGAGAAAGTCGCTCACGGCAAGGTGGAGGGACTGGTCGCCCTGGCCCTGGATCTGGTCGGGAACCACGTTGTGGTAGGCGAGAATTAGCGTCCGCCCCACCATCCGGCGGGGATTGGCGAGGACGACACGCAGAGTCTTCTCGACGATCTGTTTGGCTGTTCGACGCAGGATATCGTTCACTTCTGTACCGGGGTGAGGGCCTATCGGTTGGCCACGGCGCGATAGACTGCGACCTGCTCCTGAACCGACCGCTCGAGGGAGAAATTCTTTTGGACCCGACCTCTCGCCACCTGGCCCAAGGCTGTCCGGCCGGTGGGGTCGGCTAGCTGACCCTGCCATCTTGCCGCTAGGGCCACCTCGTCCCCCGGGGGCACCAAGAGGAAGTCGAGTTCGGGTCCGAGGACCGTTCGGTTGCCCCCGACGTCGGTCACGACTGGGCACACTCCGCTGCTCATCGCCTCCAACAAGCTAATGGAGGTTCCCTCGCTCAGAGACGTGAGCGTGAAGAGGTCGAGCGCCCCATAGATTCGCTCGGCGTCGGCCCGCCATCCGAGGAACTTCACCCTCGCTGCTACGCCTAGTTCGGCCGCCAGACGCTCCAGGGCCAAGCGCTGACTGCCGTCCCCAACCAGGACCAACCAGGGAGACCGCCCGTCCGCCATTCGGTCCCCCAGCCGGGCGAACCCCCGAACCGCCAAGGGGTAATTCTTGATCGGCTCCAGGCGGCCAATGCTCCCGATCACCAGTGCGTCCTCGGGGATCCCCAATTCCAGGCGCAGGGCCGATCGTTCATTCGTGGGCAGGAGGCGCTCGGTATCCACTCCATTGGTGATCACCCTGACCCGGGAGGGGCAGTGGACGACTTGGCGGCGGAGCACTTCGGCGAGCGCCTCGGACACCGCAATTACGACATCGGTGTGTCGGCTGGCCCAGTTGTCGATGAGGCGGTCACTGAACGGCACCGGGTCGGGTCGGCCATGTTCGGTGTGGACCATTGCCCGAACACCGGCCAACTGGGCCGCCCGGGCCCCCTTGAGCCACACTCCGGCGTGGGAATGTACGATATCCGGGGCGATGGCTCGGAACGTATTCGCCAACTCCCTCGGGTGGAGGAGGGAGAAGCGGGACATCGGCGGGATCCGATGCAGCGTGGCCGCGTCTGCTAGTCCTTCCGCGAAACGGCCGTAGTACTCGAGAACGACAAGGTGGACTTCGAATCCGTGAGGCGGGAGCCGCTTGGCCAGGTCGTGGAGCACTCGCTCCATCCCCCCATAGTGAAGGTTCTGGATCACGAAAGCTACTCGGATTGGGCGCAGAGCTTGAGGACGCATGATCTTCGATTTAGAGGGCCTGGATCCATGCCTGGATCTCTCGGAGCGATGGCACTGGGTCGTCCATTCGGAATACGTCACTGCGTTGGCCGGGCCACCATGGCGTCAGTACGCTCGCAGCAGTTCGGAGCACTCCCGGAGCGTCCCTCGGGAGGTTTAGCTCGGCGCGGCCGTGGCGAAGGCGTGCGATGAGATGATCGATATCGCCCATCCGCCACTGGGAGCGAATTCCGGTCCGCCACTGGTGCCTCGGAGCCACCTGGTGGCCGAGCGCCAATTGGGTGAGGTACCATGGGAAATCAATGCCGGCATCGATCGCCAGCTGAAGGGACCCCCAGAACCGAGGATTTATCTCCATGAGGTATGTTCGACCTGATCGGATATCGTGCTTGTACTCGATCATGGCCACGCCGTGCCAGTTGATGGCCTCGAGAAGCGAGGCCGATTGTGCCACTAACCCGGCCGGGCCGACGATGCTTTCGCAGCAGACGCTAACGCCGCCCGATGGTGGTTTCTCGCGGATCCGGCGATGGGCGAAGCTGGCGACCAGCTTGCCATCCCAGCGCAACAGGAAGACCCCGATTCCCGGGCCCTCGAGCTTGGCCTGGACGAGGAAGGGCCCTGCCACCGGACCAAACTCCTCCAGCAAACGATCAAGTTGATCTGGCGAGTTGGCGTAACGGACTCCAACCTTGTACCGCTTCCCCTCCGAACCTACGACCGAGCGGGACGGTTTGACCACGACTGGGAACCGCTCCCGCGGAATCTCCCGCGCTTCCCCCGGTTTCCCCGACAGGGTCCACTGGGGCGGAACGGAGATTCCCAAACCGTCCGCGAGGGAAAGTACGGCCGCCTTGTCGGTCGCCCGGCGAAAGCTCTCCAGGTCGGGCGTGGGAATCCGGACTTCCGCGAATAGGCTCCTTCGCTCGAGGAGGCCCAATGTCGAGCCTTCGGTGACCGGAATCACCAGTGCGGCAGCTTTTTCGTTCACCATCCGCGCGACTGCCTCGCAGTACTCGTCGCTTCCTCCGAGTGGGTCGGGGAGGAGCGTTTCGCTGGCCGAGTACCGGGAACCCCCGCTGAGCGAGCGGACGACAGTGGATCCGACGTGAACCGTGCACTCGCGCCGCCCCAGGGAACGAACCACGGCCAAGGCGGCTCGCTGCTCGCCGTCGAGCACGATGATGGGAGGAATCACGCCCGATTGCGTTCGGTGGGGCTTCATGGTGAGTACTACCTTGGAGATGCAAATTCTGTGCGCTCGCACCCGCAATTTCAGTCACTTCAAGTCTAGTCGCCCCGCGATGTAGCAGGAACGTCCCCGACGCGTCCCGCTGGACCGGGGTATCTCGCGAGTTCTAACGTCGTGGCTGGTCAGGCCCTGCCGGTGCGGCCCCACAACAGACCCCCGGGTTTTGACGGCTCTGCCCTTGAGCGTAACTGCTTTCTCCGACAGGTTCTGGCCCGCCCATAGCGACTCGATGGCCGTGCCACCACCCCAAAATGCAAGAAATGCAAAACTGTATCATATTTTGATACTATATCCGCATTTAGCTGCGAATTGTTCTCCAGTTAAAATGTTGTGAGTCATAATGTTAACTAGCTAATGATCGCCGGTAGTTATCAGTGCATGAAATGTGTTCGCTCTGTTGGTGTGTTCCTTGCCGACTGGGGGCCGTGGATCATTGCAAGTCAAGCTGCCCAGGCATCGGTAGCTGGGCTTGCCAACAACCATGCGAACGGGTGAGCTCATGATCGGACTGATGGCTAGGACTCCTATTCGGCGCTGCCAGACCTTGATCCCTATCCTTCTGCTCGGTGTACTCGGCTGTTCGAAGCAAGGCGACAAGCGAGAGTTCCTCGGTCCCCCGGATTCCAAACCCGCCGACAATTCGATCGCTCAGCTGATTGTAACCCCCGGGATCGGCACCGTGCAGCAAAGCGAGCCGATTTCCTTCGGCACCTTCGCCCGCCGCTCGAACGGCGACAGCGTGGCGGTCGAGGTGGTGTGGTCGGCGAGCGGCGGCGCCGTGAGTTCGTCCGGCGTGTTCTCCGCGATTGCCACCGGGTCCTATTGGGTGGTGGCGCGGTCCACCGCTCGACCCGACAAGGCTGATTCCGCCTCGGTGTTCGTGGTCGGTCCAGACAACCCGGTCACCTCGCTATCGTTGTCACCCAAGGAACTCAACGTTCGGGTCGGTCAGACCCGTCAATTCACCGCGACCGCGCGCCTGCAAGATGGATCCTCCGCCAACCTCCCGATCTATTGGAGCGCCTCAGGCGGAACCATCGACGGAACCGGGCTGTTCTCGGCCGTCGAACCTGGGTCGTTTCTGGTCATCGCGGTGGCCGCCACCGGACTCGCCGACACCGCCCGCGTAACTACCCGTCAAGACGCGGTCCTCCGAACCTTGAAAATTGAGCCCGCCGACGTCGACGTTACTCAAGGCATGGACGAGCAGTTCTCCGTTCGGGCCGAGTGGAGTGACGGCAGTACCACCACGCCAGCGGTCGACTTCCGCACCGACGGTGGGACCATCGATCCCGCGGGCCGGTTCCGCGCCCTTTCGGGCGTCGGCGACTACACCGTCGTCGCGAACGCGCGGGGCAGTGATAACCTGGCCATGGCACGGGTCCGGATTAGAACCCAGAGCGTGGTCGGTCTCAAGGTCACTCCCCCCGCCCCGGTAATGGCTCGGGGATCTTGGCAGCAGTTCGCAGCCTCGGCTCGTTACGCCGATGGGTCCACGAAATCGGTTAACCCTTCGTGGAAGGCGACTGGAGGCACCATCGACGTCAACGGCGTTTACCACGCCGGACCGACCGCCGGGACCTTCGCGGTGGTTGCCGCGCTCAGCGGCTCGATTGTCGATACCGCCGAAGTTGTCATCGAGGCGCCGGCCGCAACCTTGACCAGCCTGACTCTCAGCCCGTCATCCGCAACGTTGGCGTCCGGAGCGACCCAGAATTTTTCTGTGGCGGGGTCGTGGAGCGATGGACGGACCACCGCGCCGTCAGTGACTTGGGTCGCCACCGGCGGAACCATTTCTGCTGCGGGGCTCTATACAGCGGGGGCCGTGGCTGGATCGTATCGGCTGGTCGCGACCCATGAAGGTGGCACTCGCGCCGATACCAGCTCGATCATCATCACAGCACCGGTGGTGACGGCGGTGTCGGTTGCGCCCCACTCGCTCACGGTTCTCACCGGCACGTCAGCCCAGTTCTCGGCATCGACCACGATGAGCAACGGCTTGCCCGCCCCGAGTGGTGGTCCAGCCGCAACCCCGTCGGCAACGGCCAGCGCAACGGCCATCACGTGGACGGCATCTGGTGGAACAGTTTCGCAGTCTGGACTCTACACGGCCGGTACTGCGACTGGTACCTATCAGGTCGTTGCCCAAGCCTCGTCCGGCGCAGCCGACACCAGCCTGGTGACAAGTGCCCCGCAGCCGCCCGTGCTGCAACAGGTCGTCGTCACACCCGGATCAGCGACCCTGCAATCCGCTCAAGGACAGCAGTTCGTCGCGAGCGGCGTGTGGACGAACGGAGGCAGCGGACCGCCGGCCGTAACGTGGTCGGCCACCGGTGGAACTATCTCGCCATCCGGCTTCTACACGGCGGGATCGACCGCCGGGTCCTTTCGGGTCATCGCCATCCAGCAAGGCGGAACGCTGGCCGATACGAGCCTCGTCACGATTGCGTCGCCGGCACCGGTCCTGACCGGCATTGTGCTTACCCCCGTGAGCGCAACCATTCAGGCAGGCTCGACCCAGCAATTCGCTGTTGCCGGGGTTTGGACGAACGGCGGTAGCGGCGTCCCCGCGGTTCTGTACTCGGCCACCGGCGGCACCGTCTCGAGCGGTGGCCTCTACACGGCCGGTTCGACCCCGGGAACGTTCCGAGTGACCGCAACCCAGCAGGGCGGCGCTCTCGCTGACACCAGCGTCGTCACGATTACCTCGATTCCTCCCCAGCTGGTGGGGATTACCGTTGGGCCAGCAAGTGTGACGCTGACGTCCGGCCAGAGCCAGCAATACTCGGCGGCGGGCGTTTGGACCAATGGCGGTACTGGGGCCCCAATCGTCAGCTGGACCGCGACGGGCGGGACCATCACCGCAGCCGGCCAGTTCATTGCGGGCTCGACCCCCGGCAGCTACCGCGTCATTGCAACCCAGTCGGGCGGCCCACTCGCCGATACCGTGGCCGTTACCGTGGCGTCGGTGCCCCCGACCTTGACAAGCGTTCAGATCCAGCCAAAGACGGTCAGCATTCAAACCGGCCTTCAGCAACAGTTCACCGCCTCGGCGACCTGGAGCGATGGGTCGACGACGCTCCCAGCAGTCACCTGGAGCGCCACCGCTGGTTCGATTACCGCCACAGGCCTCTTTTCGGCACCCGGGACCGCGGGAACCTACCGGGTCGTGGTGCGGGACCCCAACGGAACCCGGGCTGATACCAGTACGGTGACGGTCGTCGCGCCGGTCGTGACGCAACTGGTGCTCACGCCGGGGAGCGCGACTGTAACATCAGGCACGAGCCAGCAGTTTCAAACCGCGGTCACTTGGTCGGACGGCGTCAGCCGGCCGGCCGCGGTGAACTACGGGGCAACCGGTGGTACCATTTCGAGCAACGGCCTCTACGCGGCTGGGGCAACTGGAGGGAACTTCCGGGCCACGGCCTCGGTCAGCGGGGCTGCGGCGGACACCAGTTCGGTCATCGTCCAGGGGCCGCCCCCGGCAACGTTAGTGGCGATATCGATCTCGCCAAGTTCAACCTCGATCGGCGCGGGTCAGGCGCAGCAGTTCACGCCGAGCGCGTTGTGGTCCGACAACTCGACCACGGTGCCGCCACTTACCTGGGCGGCCACCGGTGGCACGATCAACGGAAGCGGGGGCTACACGGCGGGGAGTACGGTCGGGACGTATCGAGTGATCGCGACCCAGCAGGGGGGCGCGTTGGCGGACACCAGTGTGGTGACCATCACCGCCCCGCAGCCCGCAAGCATGTACTTCAACTCGGCCGAGGTGGGCTGCGGTACCGACCCGAGCGTGTTGCTTTGCGACGACTTCGAAGACGGCGATTGGTATGCGAAAGACTGTGACCAAGCCAACGCGTCGGGGGGACTGCTCCAAACGGATGGGTGGTGCGGGACGATCTACGCCAATCCGATTGCCCCGGCGAAGGCGGCCGTGTGTGGTGGGGTGGGCGTCAGCGGGACCAACTGTGCGGCAACCGGCGGTTACCACCCCGGCAGCGTCGGGGGCCGCAATATGGCCGATCACGGGTTTGCGGGCGGCGTAACCAATCTCGATGACGTGTATTTCCGGCTCTATTTCCAGCCCCAGGCCGATTACCGAGGCGGGCATGAAAAAATGTTCGACTTCACCCGCGGGGTTGGGACCGGACAAATGGTCGCACTTTGCTACAACGCTTTCAGCAGTCAACAGATCCAGTGTATTCCGTATCTCCACCAAGACGATGGCGTGCAGGGCCAAGCACAGGGTTGGATGGGCAGCAACGTCGGATCCGTGGTCACCCTCATCCCGACCCACTGGTACTACATCGAGATGCGGGCGAAGCTCAACACCCCCGGCTTGTATGACGGGATCTTTGAATGGTGGCTGAATGACTGCGGTGCCAATGGCTTGGGGTGCACCGGCACGCCCACGCAACGCGGCCGATACACCAACGTCAAGTATCGCGACGCCGGCGCGGAGGCCTCGGTGCAACTGGGGGGCATCTGGATCGAGAACTGGGCCAACGCCCCAACGATAGGCACGATGTACTACGACAACGTGAAGGCGTCGAAAGCGCCGATCGGTTTCATCCGGTAACGACGGTCGGGTGCGAGGTCACGATCTGGGCCAGGATCCTTGGCGGCGAGCCATGGTGACGATTACGGACGGGGGCCCGCTCGTCGATGGTCGGAGAACTTGTTCTGACCCCAGTGATGGCACAGTCCGTCGACCGACCGTTCGATTTGACTGAACACCCGCCGGAATTCGTCGTCTGAACGGCCGTACGGGTCAGCGATCTCGAGATAGGGCGGGTCGGCAAGGTCGAAGCCCCCGAGCAGTTCGATCCGGTCGGGCGACACACCGAACTCATGGAGCAACTGGTCCTGGTGGCTTCGGGTCATCACAAGGACCAGATCGGCCTGACCGGCCTCGGCTCGTTCGAACAGTCTCGACCGATGCCCAGCGAGATCGACGCCCCGAGCGAGCGCGATTGAGGACCCCTGGGCGTTGGCGGGGCGGCCCGGGCCAATGAGGCCTGCGGAATCAACGGATATGCCAAGGTCACCATTCTCGAGCAGCCGCTTTCTCAAGTACGCGGCGGCATATGGGCTTCGGCAGATATTCCCGTAGCAGATCACAGTGACCCGCTTGGGGGCCGCTCGACGTAACATCCGTAGGCTGGCCTGGCGTCGGGCTCCCGAATGGGTGAACCGGTCGGCCGTCCTCAGGATCCTCTCCATTCCCTTCCGCCACCTGTCGGCCAGCATGTTTGGATCTCCTTGGGGATGGGCACCACCGCCTGGAAGGTTCTGTGAGAGAACGCCCCGCGCAAGTCCATGGCCTCAAAGCATTGGACAGCATAGGGTTGCAAGCGGGCCGGCCTGTGGGTACGTTTGTTTGCTTCGGCCACGCACCCCCGGGACCGTGGCATTGATTCTGCGCAGAGTTGACTAATGGCCTCAATTGCGCTCCCTCCTCAAACCATGCGGATAGGCCGCGTTGGTCGCACCACTGATCGCTTGGGGATTGTGTTCTCCCTCCTGATCATCTGGCTTGTTTTCGATTTCGGCCGTCCGGCGCACCCCATGAACATCCCGCTGCTGATATCTATCGTTTCGGTCGTGGCCTGGCTTGGTCAGTCGAAGAAACAGTGGGCGCCGTACAGCCTTTGGTTCCTGGTCCTGCTGGGTGTGATCGCGGTCGGATTGCCAACGGCCCCGAACACGTTCGCCGCATCATGGGCGTTCCGCGACATGGCGGTCCGGGTGTTCTGTGTTTGCCTCCCGCTGCAGGCGCAAATCGATACGGTCCGCAAGGTCAGAGTTTGGGCCTATGCCTTGCTTGCGGTCGCCGCCTACGTCTCGGCTTGGGCCATGACCCATCAGGGATGGGGCCCTGCTGGCGGAAACGGTCATGACGAGAATTACGTGGCCGCAATAATAGGGATGGCGGTACCCTTCGCGTATTTCTCGATCTTCCACGAAAAGCGCCTAGTAAGTAAGATCCTGCTAGGGGTGGTGATCGTCTTAGGCGTCGGGGCGATGGGGGTCGCCCAAAACCCTTCGCGAGGTGGATTTCTCGGCCTGTGTGCGGTGGTCGCCTACTGTTTAGCCCGATCGCCGAAGAAGATGGTAGGCATCAGTCTCGTGGGCGCCATTGGAGTGGCGTTCGTGCTCCTCGCCGGCCCCGCGTTTTGGGCAGAGATCCGAACCACGACGGACACCAGCACCGGCACCGGAGACACGCGCCTCGAGCTGTGGAAAATCGGAATTCGGATGTGGTTGGCCCATCCGTTCTTTGGCGTCGGCGCCGGCAACTTCCCCTGGGTGGTTGGGGACTATCAGTCGTTGGAGCAGCTCGCAAAGTTCGGCCGTTCCCTGGGAGGCAGCATTATTGCCCACTCAATGCCCGTGGAGATCCTCGCTGAACTCGGCACAGCAGGCGCGGTGGCGACTGCGATGCTTGTCGGCGGGACTTGGGTCGCCGTCGGGAAAGTCCGCCAAGCGGCGACCCAGCGATTTGGCCAACTGGAGCTCGATGCCGACCTCGCCCAGATTCAGTCCTTTGCCGAGGCGATACGGGCCTCGATTCTTGCGGTACTGGTCAACGGCGTGTTCCTCTCGTTGGCCTATTACTCGCACATCTGGTTACTCGTCGCCGTAGGGAGCGCACTCCCATTTGTACTTCGGGCCCGGCTTCGCCGCGCAGGCCTTGATCCAGCCGTCACTAAAGCACGACACAAGGCAGCCGCAAGGGGCGGGGTTGTTCGCTACTTTCGCCCTGGAAGTGTGCGCGGGCGGTGAAGCGACGGCAACTGTGGCTGGCCAATGGTTTGCTCGCGCTCGCAGCGACCGCACTGTCGGTTGCATTTATGGAGCTGGGAGTCCGTCTGTTCGCTCCCCAGCCAGTGGCCGTATCGCTCCAGGATCGGTACGGCCTTGCCATGCACTGGCCGGGCCTGATCGCGTACCTTCCTCAATTTGGGATGACCGCGTCCTTCAACTCCGCCGGAATGCGAGACCGTGAGCATGGGTATGAAAAACCGCCCGGGGTCTTCAGGGTCCTCGTTCTCGGCGACTCGTTCATGGAGGCGCTCCAGGTTCCCTTCGAATCGTCGCTACCAAGCCTGCTCGAGCGCGCCCTCCACCAGCAGACCGGGAAGACCATCGAAGTCATCAACGCCGGCACCAGCGGGTGGGGGACCGATGACGAGTTGCGGTATCTGACCAGCTATGGTCTCCGATGGAAGCCCGATTTGGTGCTGGTCGCAATGACCCTCCACAACGACGTCAGCGACAACCTTCGAGAGGAATGGCATACGCTGCACAACGGCGCTCTGGTCGAGCAGCCTCGAATGCAAGCCTCGTCACTTCGTTACGCGATCATTCGGTTCAAGGCCTTTATCTCAACCAGGCTCCAGATCTATCAGCTCTGGCGGAAGGTGTGGCACGGCGGAGAGCTGCAGCAAGTAGGCACGGACCTCAATCGCCACATCATTGACCTTTGCCGCGAGCCGACGCCGCCGCGGATTGCGCGGGGCATCGAACTCACCGAGCGGCTACTCGATCGGATTCGAACCGTCGTGGCGGCTGAGGGGGGAAGGGTCGTGTTGGCCCTGCTGCCGCTGCGGGTCCAAACGTCCGACCAACTCTTTGCCCAGTTCGTCCAGTCGGCCAACGCAGCGACCCAAGAGATGAAGCTCGACAAGCCCCAGCAACTCATCGGGCCCAGCGCGGAGGGCCTCGGCATTCCGGTGATCAACCTTCTTCAGCCCTTCCGTCAATGGACTGCCGACAGTACCGGTGCCCTGTATATCGAGTCCGACGGGCACTGGACCGAGGCCGGGCATCGCCTCGCGACCGGAGTTGTCGCCAACGAACTCATCCAACGAGGATTGGTTCGGTAGACTTCTTGGCCAACGTGACTCGCTGGGAGAACGTGAGCGATGGTCTTTCGACCAATTTCCATGCGACCCACGACGCGAATACGCACACCCCAACACCCAGCCCAAACACCAACGCGACCGCGATTCGCGGAAGGTCCTTGTCCAGGAACAGACCGGACACCTTGATCAGCCGCCAGCCCACGGAGGCATGGAATAGGTAGAGGCTGTATGAGATCGTCCCGAGAAACTGCAGCGGACGACTCGACAGCATCGACGCCATCCGGTCCCGGCGGTAGGCCCACCAGATGAGGGCGCTTACCACGATCGGGATGGCCTCGTAGAACGGCTGGTTTTGGAGGATGATTACTCCCGCGGTGAGGAGCCATGCGCCGACCAGAGGCAGGCCCGAACTCTTGCCCGACACCGTCCACCAAACGGAGACTCCCATGAAGAACTGGAACCACCTGATGATCGCGAACCCCGGAGGCGCCGACAGCCCGAAAACCTGGTACCTCACGAGGACGGAGTAGACAAAAAGGCCCCCCAATGCCGACACCGCGAGGCCCTGCCCAATCGTGGGCCCGAATTGCCTGGCGACCGCTCGGCCGAGGACCAGCAGCAAGATCAGTCCGATGTAGAACTGGATCTCGAAACAAAGGGTCCAGAAAATGTCGACGATGTTCCCGTAGCCGAGTATGTTTTGCATGTAGACGAGGTGAGAAAGCACCTGCCCGGTTGACGGGAGGGGCGAGTTGGCCCAGCCGATTCGGAGGGCCAGCCAAACCAGGCTGGATTCGACCGCGATCGCCAACCAATACGGGGGGTCGAGACGGATCGACCGGCGGAGAGCGAACCGCCCGACAAAGCCGAGCGACAAATCCGCATTTCGGACACTATAGGCGATCACGAACCCGCTGATCACGAAGAAAACATCGACGCCAAGGTATCCGTGGGAGAGCAATGATGCCACGGAATGGTGGATCCACGGGCCGTAAGTCTGGACCGTCGCCTCGTTGAGGTGGAAGCAAACGACGGCCAAGGCAGCCACTCCGCGGAGCCCGTCAATCGTCTTAAGTCGCACGCTCAGCCTCTAACCCGAGGTCGCCACTTCTGCACCAACAAGTCCCACATCCAGCGCCATTGCATTCGCTGCCATTCGCCGGCGGGCAGCTGGGAAGAATCCGGCCGCCCTGCCCGGAGCCAATCCAGCAACTCGCCCACGGGTACGAACCATCCCGGCTTGGCGGCTAGCCGCTTGAGCAGTCGCACGGTGTCCGGATGCACCGCCCCTGAGGAAGCGAACCCCTTCCCAAGGTGGGTCGCGACGATGCAGAACCCACCCTGCCGCTCGAGGCGGTCCTGAGCCGCCGGGGCGATCAGGGCGTTGAACTCGTGGACTCCCTCGGCGTCCGACGCCGAAAACCACCATGGTATTCTGGGGCGCCGCGGGTCGTGGTATGGCATTGAAGGATTGATTCGCGCCAGATTGATGTCGGAAAACGTGAGGTTCCGACCATAGGTCATTTGGGCGGCCAGGTCGCCCCACCACCACGGTGAACCCTCGATATGCCCCTGATATGACTCCTGCGCCGCCCTCCGGGTCCGGGAGTACAGAAATCGGATAGTGGGGTTGTCGAACCGCTCGACCCCCCAATAGAGGTTCTCCTGGTTATAGGCGTGATTGGCATAGACCCGAGGTGCCGTCTCGAACAGCTCCTTGAACCGCGTGAAGGCCCGCTCGGTCCGCTCTCGAGGCGAGCTTTCCATCGTCGCGCCATGGTAGGCGATCTCGAAGCCCCGGCTCCCGAGCCAGCGGACGAAATCCAAGTAGGCCTCGTCCTCCAGGGTCTCCGACTCGCTGAAATTGGGGCTCCCCTCGGGACAGCCGACGGGCCACACGGTCTTGGTCGTTCGAAGCCCAAGATCGTCCAGCAGGCGGTACACCGGTCCAACGTTCGCCACCGTGGCCACATCGGTATCGTCCATGATAGTAAAGGCAAAGCGACGGCCATCCGGAAACGTCAGTCCCACGTGACCTCGAAGAGCTCGAGGGCGCCACGGTGGCGGCGCACAAAATCGGCGGAGTCAAACGGTACCACGCTGCCGACGTTGGTCCCGAAAGCCGGGTCCTGGATGAATTGGCGGAAGGGCTCGTTCCGGTCAGTCTTGGTCTGGTGGACAGCGGCTGGCCAAAGGCCCCGGCCCCCGAGTGCCCCGAAAAGAGCGAACTCGACCTGCCGCTGGAAGACGCGGCACGACATCACCAGCGCCTCGATGATGCCGTCGTGGGTGATCAAACACGCCAGAATCTCCCCGTGGCTGCCGGTCCGGTCGGAGAGGGTCGCACCGAACAGGCGGCCTCCTCGATCGAGTACCGCCGCGACCTCCGGCTCGGTCCACCGGCGCCCATTCGCGTTGAACTGATTGGTCTTGTTGATCAGCTGGACGGCTCTGGTTCGGTCCCCGAGGGTCCGATCGTGCAGGGTAAGCCGCATCCCGAGCCCCCGCAGGAACTGGGTGAGATCGGCGCCGGCGGCATCCACCGGAGCGATTCCCTCGAGCCGCCGGCGATAGAGCTCGGTCCGGTTCCGGTCCTCGGCCGTGAGTTCCCGGCGCTCGAATAGTTCGGCGAGTTGTTGAAGGAGTGCCGGTAACCCTTCGTCCCGATCGGGAAACGCAAGGACCCGAACCTCAGGCAGGGCGGACTGCACCTCCTCCCGCTCGACCGGATTGTCGTCGACGAACACGAATGATTCGAGACCGAGGTTGAGGTGCTGGGCCAGCTGCTTGATTTGAGCCGACTTGGCGTGGTAGCCGGCGGATACGGCGACGAAATCATCCTCCTGGAGTGGCATCTGACCGGAGCGGAGCGGAGGAAGCACGATATCGGGGTCGTTTCTAGACAGCGCTGCCAGGACAATGCCCTCGCGACGGAGCCGGGCGAGGAGGGTCTGGTAGACGTAATGTCGAAAGCCGGCCCCCTCGGGACCATATCGAATTCCGCGAACGCCGTCCTCCGCGATGACGCCGGCCCAGAGGGTGTTGTCGAGGTCGGTGACCAGGACCTTGGAACTTCCGCGCTGGGGCTGCCGGAGCACGTCGATGGCGAGTTCAGCAACCCGACCGAGCCACGCCCCGCCGACCGGACATCCGGAGCCGAAATACGATCCTAGGCTGAACGCTTCTGGAGGTACCGAGATCGCCCCGAGCCCCGCCGCGAGGGAATCGACCGTACGTCGGAAACGGTGGTCATCCTCGGCCGAGTCCATGATTGGTGGGGTGGCGGCCGGTAGATAGAGAGCCCGGGCTCCGACTCGGCGCGACACCAAACCCGCGACCTGCTCGGCCCGCTGGACGGCCTCGCCAAGCTCGACCCGGGAGGTCGGAACGCCCGATCGCCAGTCAGCCTCGGGGACGAAATCCCACGGGACCAGCAGGTAAACCGCGGCCCCGACCGCTGGACTGCCGGCAAGGTGCTGGTTCAACGTGTTGAACGGCAGAAACTCGGGCCGGCCGACACGTCCATGCCGGGCCGCCGCCGCCTCTAGGTAGACCTTGAATGGTTCTGGGGTCCCCGAAAGTCCGAACAGAAAGGGGAGCTCCGGGCCACCGCCGAATTCCGCGAGGATTCGGCGCGCCTCGAGAAAATTCACCGGGGTCGCTCCGTCACAAGTCGCGGGAACCCAGAAAGAGGGCTGCGGCGTCATACGACGTGAGATCGAGCGATTCGGCCGCGTCAATCTGGATTCCGAATTCGCTCTCGATCGCGGTAATCAGCAAGGCGTGGGCGAGCGAGTCCCAGGCCGGAACCGTCTCCGGGCTGGCGGTCGTCACGTTAGTCCCACCGGGCAGATTCAGCACCGCGAGGAAGATTTCCTTCAGCGTAGACTCGGTCGACGGCTTCACCCGGTCACTCCTGGGGTACCATGTTCTAAAAGACCTCGTCCGAAAGGCCGTCCCCGCGGGTCAGCCACCAATCGGTCAGTTGACGGCCGAACTCAGGGTGCTCGCCACTGACGTCGCGGAAGAGAAAGTGCACGTTGCCTGCGAGTGGAAAGTAGCACTGTCGTCCCAGCGCTTGGGCCATTGAAGGGGCCGACGCGGTGGCGAGGATGGCATCCGCCCCCAGGTGGCGAGCCTCTCTCTCCGCCGCCCCAAGCAGTGCGAGCCCGGCGGCTGGTTCGGTCCGGGCGTGGAGTAAGTCGGCCAATGTGGCTACCCGAATGCCCCGCAACCGCGGATCGCCACCGGCACCGGCTCGCGGTGGCCGGATAATCGCTACCCCAACGAGGCCGTCTCCGTCACGTACGCCGACCCACGAATATCGCGCCCCACCAATCGGATAGCGGTCCTGCAGATAGTGCGAATCGCGTACCACCGCTGAAGGAAAGCCGATCCTGGCGCGGCTCCAGAGGCCTTCTAGTTCCTGAGTGGCGGCGGTTGGATTGAACGGACCCGCCTGTAGCCGGGCGGCGGGCAGTCGAAGAGCGCTAGCGGCGGCCCGCAACATGATACCTCCCGCCCAACCAATCGGGGCAGCCATCCCCGTCTTCCGAGAAAAGGCCAGCGCGGACTGAACGTACGGTGGGAAGCCGCCCAGTCCCAAACTTGCGAAATCGAGTCGTGATAGGATCCGGCCTGGCGCAAGGGGTCGAATCCAGTTCGGAATGGCGCCCAAGTCACGGTAGCCGAGCGCCTCGAACAGCCTCCGGGCCGGCGAGGCGACGGCCAGCGCCCCGGTCCGTGGCAAGTGGGCTCCAGCCGCCTTCATCACCAGGAAACCGATCGGTCCGTTGCGATAGTCCGGATGGACCATCAGTCCCTTGATCAAATAGGCCGGCCAGTCGCGTGATCCGTCCCACAACCGGACCGGGATCGTCGTGACGTAGCCGAGGACCTTCCCGGCCTGACGGGCGATCCATGTAGGGGGCGCCACGCCGGGCTCCGCAGAATTGCGGCTCGCCGCGGCCGCTCGAGCGGCCACCACCGATTCAGCGGTTGCTTCCGGAGTCCAGATGGCCCGGATGAACGCCGCGACTTCTTCAGCGTGGTCGTCGGTGGCTTGGACGATTTCAAGCCGTTGCCCCGGGGTGGGGCGTGGGTTAGTCAAGAGGGCCGCCGTCGTTGTGATCGAGGGCCAATAGGCCTGCCGCCAGCAGCCGAGCCATCGCCCTGGCGCCCGCGTTGGTGAAATGGGCGTAGTCCGCGAAGTACTCGGAGGTTGTTGGCACTTGGCCCTCGGCCTCAAGAACCGGCACTGAGCGCTCGGCAGCCACCCGGCGGACGATGGTGTTGGCGAGGGAATCGACGGCCACGAGCGTCCGCTCGGAGGCCTGAGGATGGTAGAGGGCCATCAGATTGATCAAATGGTGCCGGTTCTGGCTCGTAACGGCGGCGCCGGCTCCAACGAACCGATTCGTATGGGTAACCAAGACGACTCGGGCACCACTCGACTGAATGGTTCTCACCAGCCGGTCCAAATGCCGAGTCATGAGCTGCATCCGATCCTCTGGCACCGATTCCCAGACCCATTTGGGGTCGTGGCCAGCCCGGATTCGACGGAGGCTTTGCGCCCGGTACCAGGTTACCATGGGTGTCGGAATCAGCTCCTTCAGTACGTTGCGGCCCTTGGCGACCACGCGAGGGGGTCCAAGCGTCTGCCACCAACTGGTCCTTGCCCGCTCACCGGATGTGGTCTCCAGAATCGAGTACTCGTCTGGGACGGATGTGACCGATAGGTAGAACGTTGGTGACGGGTAGACCAACACGAGTGCTGGTCTGATCGGTGCGACGACCTCCCGAAAAAACGGCACCATCGCGGAAAGGCTCATCCCGGCCAAGGCCGCGTTCACAACCTCAAACCGGCCCGCCGCCATCGAGTCCAACACTGATGCCAATTGGGCTGGGTACTCGAGCCCCTCTGCTTCGGCAAGGCCGAAACTCTCCGAAGCACCAAGAACGACAATCCTGGTCCGCCCTTCGTGCGGTACGACAGAAAGATCCCTTCCGCGAAACCCAACGTTGTTCATCCGCCACTTTTGGAACCGGTAGTTCGGGCGCCCGCGCACGCCGAAGGAGTCGCGCATCGTCAGCATCTCCTCGGAATAGGGACCGACGAGCGGAGCGCCCCATGTCACGTTGTCATCGATCCGCCCGAAGATCTCCGCCGTTACCAAGAAGGCGGCGAAGGTGACGATCCATTGAAGGCCGGTACGGAGCCGCATAAATGGCTCGGCCGTTAGAACTGGAAGTAGAGAAACGGCGAGGAGCGGGAGCCGGCGATGATCGCGACGCAGGCGCCAAGCGCGATTGCGAGTCTGAGGTCACCTCGGAACGATCGTGTATGTCTCATGTCGAACGCGTTCGGACCGAACGCCGCCCAGCTTCCAGCGAGGAGAAGAACGCCACCGGCGAGGGCCGCATTCGGGACCAAGGCCCCGCTCGAGGGGATGAACATCTTGCCAAGCAGCGCCATGGCCATGCCAAAGTCAGTTGATCGGAACAAGACCCACCCAACGAGCGCCACGAGCCACATCGCGCCCTGCCGGACGCGGGCATTGAACTGGTCCCAGGCCGGGGCAACCAGCCGATAGACTACCAGCGCGAGGCCATGGTACGCTCCCCAAACGACGAAGGTCCATGCCGCGCCATGCCAGAGGCCACCGATCAGCATGGTCAGCAACAGATTGCGAACGGTTGCCCATTCGCCGCCGCGGTTGCCGCCGAAGGGAATGTAAAGGTAGTCGCGCATGCAGGTCGAAAGAGAGATGTGCCACCGGCGCCAAAAATCTGTCGGATCAAGTGCCTTGTACGGCGAGTTGAAATTTTGGGGGATCCGCAATCCGAACATCAGGCCCAGACCGACCGCCATAGTGCTATACCCGGAGAAATCGAAGTACAATTGGCAGCTATAGCCGATCATCGCGAGCCAGGTGCCGGCTGTACCGA
>JAYTTT010000394.1:0-18190 GCA_043744895.1 Gemmatimonadota bacterium
CGGAGGAACCAGCTGATGCGAATCGGTACTCAACTCAGCGTCGCGATGATCGGCCTGGCCGCCCTTGCCGGCGGATGCAAGAAGAAGGAGCCGCCTCCGCCCCCGGTCGTCGTAGCGCCCGCCCCCCCGCCGCCGGTTGCGGTGGCCGGGATCGAAATGGGTCGCGCCATCGGAGCCGACAAAGCCGTTGCGGCGGCCACCACAGTGTTTGGGGTCCGCGATACGATTTTTGCCTCGATCGGCACCACCGGCGTCTCCCAAGCCTCGACCCTCACGGCCAAGTGGACCTTCTCAACCGGTCAGACCGTGGATTCCAGTTCGGTCGCGATCGCGCCAACCGGCCCGGCAATGACCGAGTTCCATATTACCAGTAAAAAGGCGTGGCCGGTCGGCAAGTATAAGGTGGCGATCATGCTCGACGGCAAGCCGGCCGGCGAACGCGAGTTCGAGGTCAAGAAATAGCCCGGTGACCAAAACCAGACGCGAATTCCTCGAGAGCTCCCTGGCGGTTACCGCCGGGGGGCTGCTGGTTCCCAAATTTGGTTTCCGGACACCGAGCCAGCCGGTCGCTCCCGCTTCCAAAGCGCTCAAGATCCTGATTCTCGGCGGCACCGGCTTCATCGGCCCGCACATGGTCCGGTATGCGATGTACCGCGGCCATGAGATCACCCTGTTCAACCGGGGCAAGTCCAACCCGACCCTCTTCCCCGGTGCCGAACTGCTCACCGGCGACCGCGACGGGAAGCTCGACAGCTTGAAGGGCCGGAAGTGGGATGCCGTGATCGACAACAGCGGCTACGTCCCTCGCCAGGTCCGCGATTCGGCAGCGCTCCTCAAGGACAATGTGGGCCGATATCTCTTCATCTCGACCGGTTCGGTCTACGGGTTCGACATCGACGAGATCGACGAGGACTCCCCGCTGCTTCCGTTGGCCGAACCGGGCAGCGAGGACGTCAATAAGTACTATGGACCGCTCAAGGTGCTGTGCGAGCAAGCGGTGCGGGAGATCTACGGGGCCCGGGGCACCATCCTCCGGCTGCACATCGTGTCCGGCCCCGGCGATCCGACCGATCGCTTCACCTATTGGCCGGTCCGGATCGATCAGGGTGGTGAGGTGATCGCCCCGGGCGCCATGATCAACCCGGTCCAAACCGTCGACGTCCGCGATCTGGCCGAATTTACGATTCACTCGGTCGAGCGCGGCACCTCCGGCACCTTCAACGCGGCCGGCCCGGCCCAAGATGACTTTTCAATGGCCGAGTTCCTCTATGGCATTCGAGCCATCACGACGGCACGGGTCGGATTCACGTGGGTCGACGAGGCGTTCCTCGCCGAGAAGAAGGTCGGCTTCCCGATGTGGGTCCCCTACCAAGGAAAGGCCCGGGGCGCGGTGCACGTTCGCTCGAATCGGGGGATTGCCGCCGGCCTCAAGTTCCGGCCCCTCGCGGTGACCGCGCTCGACACGCTCGAATGGTTCAAGGCCGAACCGGTGGCCCGTCAGGGCCAACTCAAGCTCCAATTGGAGCGCGACGCCGCCTTGCTCACCGAGTGGAAGGCTCGGGCTAAGAAAGGTTCGTGAACCAACCCGATTTGCGGGTGGCGGCTCGGCACGAAATGATCCGGGAGGGCTTCGAACCGGACTTTCCCGAAGCCGCCATCCAGGAAGTCGCCGCCCTGGTACCCGCGCCACCGGCCGGCGGGGGGACCAGGGATCTTCGCCATCTGCTGTGGTCGTCGGTGGACAACCCCGAATCGCGGGACCTCGATCAGGTTGAGTACGCCGAGGCCCTGCCGGATGGCCGGACCCGGGTGATGATTGGGATCGCCGACGTGGATAGTTTGGTGAGACAAGCCGGCGCCACCGACCTCCACGCGGCCCGGAATACCACCTCGGTCTACTGCGGCGTCACCATGTTTCCGATGCTGCCGGAGGCGCTCTCGACCGGTTTGACCTCGCTCAACGAGGCGGTTGACCGACTGGTGATCGTGATCGAGCTGACGGTTACGGCCGACGGCACGGTCGGGTCGCGGGATGCCTATCAAGCCCTGGTCCACAATCACGCCCAGCTCGACTATCCCAGCGTCGGCGCCTGGCTCGAGGAGCGGGGGGAGGCACCGGCCAAGGTGGCCGCGTCCCCCGCCCTGGCCGATCAGCTCCGGATTCAGGATCGGGTCGCGCAGGCCATGCGGGGCCACCGCCACCGGGCCGGCGCGCTCGACCTCGAGACCATCGAAACGACCGCGGTCACCACCAACGGCCGGGTCACCGATCTCAAGGTCCACCGGAAAAACCGGGCGACGATGCTGATCGAGGACTTCATGATCTGCGCCAACGTCGCGATGGCGAAACTGCTTGAGGACCGGCAGGTCTCGTCGATCCGGCGGATCGTCAAGGCGCCCGAACGGTGGGACCGGATGATCGTCCTGGCCAAAGCGTTAGGCGACACCCTGCCGGCCGCCCCGGACTCGGCGGCCCTCGCCCAGTTCATCGCCCGGCGACGAACCGCCGACCTGGACCATTTTCCCGACCTGTCGCTCTCGATCATCAAGTTGATGGGCCCCGGTCTCTACGAGATTCAGCGCCCCGGCCAGACCAGCGACGGCCACTTCGGCTTGGCCGTCGAGGACTACACCCACTCGACGGCGCCGAACCGCCGGTACGCCGATCTGATCACCCAGCGACTGGTCAAAGCCGTGCTGGCGTCGAAGCCCGCGAGCTACAGCGACCCGGCACTCGACGAGATCGCGGTCCGCTGTACCAAGATGGAAGACGCCGCCAAGAAAGTGGAACGGACCTGCCGAAAGCAGGCAGCCGCCCTCTACCTCGCGACCAGAATCGGCGAGACCTTCGACGCCATCGTCACCGGTGCCAACACCAAGGGCACATTCGTCCGAACCCTGCATCCGCCGGCCGAAGGCATGGTCGTGAAAGGCCAGCACGGCATGGACGTCGGCGACCGGGTCCGGGTCAAGCTGGTCGGGGCCAACGCCGAGCGAGGGTTCATCGACTTCGCCGGACCATGACCTCGGGCTGAAACCGGGTCCGAGGGCGGCCCGTACGAGCACCATTCCCGAGAACTTGGATCTTCCCAGCCGACCGCATCCTTGCGTCGCATCGGCGGGGAAACCACCTTTCGCGATGAAATTGCATCCAATTAGTGCTCCCAAACTCGATCGGCCGCTCCGACTCGCAGTCCAGGAAGGTTCCATATCATGAGATTCAGACACGTCCTCTTTGCCAGCGCGACATTCTGTACCACCATCGCATCGGCGGCCTTCGCCCAGGAGGTCGCCGGCACGGTCATCGATGCGGGCACGCTCCGCCCGCTCGTTCAGGTCCGGGTGACGGTCGAGGGCGGAAGTCAAACCATGGTGACCGACAGCCGCGGCCGGTTCAGACTGGCCGGTCTGACCGGAACCTCGGTGACGGTGGGGTTCCGGTTGATCGGCTACAAGCCGCTCACCCAGACCCTGACCGTCGGCGCCACCGACGTTCGAGTCGCCCTGACGCCGGCACCGGTCCGGCTCGATGAGTTGGTGGTGACCGGAACGGCCGACGCGGTCCAGAAACGGACCATCGGGAACGCGGTGTCCTCGATCAACGCCAGCGACGTCGTCCAGTTGGCGCCGCCGCAGGACATCTCCAACCTGATCAATGGCAAAGCGCCGGGCGTTGCGGTGCTCCAAGGCAGTGGCTCGGTCGGCAGCGGCGCCCGAATCAAGGTTCGGGGCTCCTCGAGCGTGGCCTTGAACGACACCCCACTCCTCTACATCGACGGCGTCCGGATCAACAACGCCCAGGGCGCCGGGGTGACCGTGCAGGGGTTCAGTTCGGGCATCGTATCGCGAATCAACGATATCGATCCCGAAAGCATCGAGAGCATCGAGATCATCAAGGGACCGGCGGCTGCCACGCTCTACGGCACCGAAGCGTCCAACGGCGTGATCCAGATCATGACCAAGCGCGGGAAAGAAGGAAAGCCGGTCTTTACGCTGAGCACCGCGCAAGGCACCAATTGGTTCCAGGATGCGGCCAACCGGGTGGGGCCGTTGTACGGACTCGACGATCAAAACAAGGTGGTGTCGGTGAATCTGGTCGATCTGGAGAAGGCTCGCGGCACGCCGCTCTTCCGGAACGGGTCAACCCAGGGATACCACGCCAGCCTGAGTGGCGGCACCGCGACCACGCAGTATCGGATCGGCACCTCGTACGAAAAGGACCTCGGCATCGAGCCGACCAACAACCTCTGGCGGTTCAATACCAACCTGAGTCTGACCGTCAAGCCGACGGCCAATCTCGACGTCATTTCCACCTTCGGGCTAACCGAGAGCAAGCTCAATCAGAACTACGAGGGCGGCGGCGGCGTTTTGGTCGAGGCGCTCTTCGGGGCGCCCTCCCTGGTCGGCACGCCGTTCCGCGGCTTCCTCGACTACCCGCCCGAAACGCTGTGGGACAACTTCCAGGCCTCCCAGCGAGTCGGGCGGATCATCGGCAGCGTCCAGCTCAACCATCGGCCGTTCTCGTGGCTTAATCACCGGTTGACGGTGGGCATCGACCTGGTCGGCGAAGACAACACTGAGTTGGCGCGGGTCCCGAACCAGGCGGCCAGGGAATTCCTGAGTTCGCCGACAGATTTGGGCGGCTCGAAGTCGGTCTTCCGGAACGACCTCAGCACCACCACCTTCGACTACGTCGCCAACGCGAGGGCTTCGGTCGGCAAGTCCATAACCTCGACTTCATCGGCGGGGGTTCAATATTTCCGGCGCCGGAGCTATTTGCTGAGCGCCTCCGGGGCAGGCTTCCCCGCGGCCGGGCTTGAGAACATCAACGCCGCGACCAACAGCTTCTTTGCCGGCGAAGATCTGATTACCAATGTGACGTTCGGGGCCTTTGTCCAGGAGCAAATCGGCTATAGAAACCGGTTCTTCCTGACCGGGGCGATCCGGGCCGACGACAACAGCGCGTTCGGTAAGAACTTCAATTACGTGACCTATCCCAAGGTCAGCGCGAGTTGGGTCCTCAATGAAGAGCCGTTCTTCAAGGTGCCCTTCGTATCGAGTCTCCGGCTTCGGGCCGCCTACGGCGAGACCGGCCAGCAGCCGGACGCCTTCGCCTCACTCCGGACCTACACTCCGGCCACCGGCGGCAACGGCGGCGGTGCGGTGACCCCAGCCTCGCCCGGCAATCCGAACCTCGAGCCGGAACGAGGCAAGGAGCTGGAACTCGGCTTCGACGCGGGCCTCTTCAAGGACCGAGTCTCGGTCGACTTCACCTTCTATTCGCAGAAGACGGTCGGCGGTCTCTTCAACCGGGACATCTCACCGTCAACCGGCTTTCCGGGTGCCCTGCTGGTCAACACCGCCAAGATTCAGAATCGGGGCGTCGAACTCCAGCTTCGGGGCTCGCCGATCAGCCGCCCGAACCTGGCGTGGGACTTCGCCTTCAACTTCTCCAAGAACTGGAACAAGGTGCTCGACCTCGGCGGGGTCGATTTCATCAACATCGTTCAGTTGTTCGGCACGCCGCGGGTCGATCAGCGGCACGCGGTCGGCTACCCGCTCGGCGGCAACTGGGTCCGGAAGGTCGTGAGCGCCCAGCTCGACGCCAACAACCGGCCGATCCGAGCCGGCTCGCTCTGTGATAACGGCAAGGGGGGCACGACGCCGTGCTTCGACGCCGGCGGCAATCCAGTCGCGCCCCGGGTGTATTCCGGGCGGACGACCCCGGATCGCGAGGGGTCGTTCCAAACGAGCGTCACCCTGATGAAGCGGGTCCAGTTCTTCACGATGGTCGACTTCAGACTCGGCGCCTTCATTACTCAGAACAAGGCCAGGGCCCAGTGCCAGATCTTCAAGACCTGCCTTCGGAACTACGAACGGGCCGGTGTCGATCCCGTCATCCTGGCCAATGACGCCTTCGGGTCGACGTTCCGGTCGACCTTCATCGAGGACGCCAGCTTCGCCAAGCTGCGGGAAATTTCGGTCAGCTACACGGTGTCCGACCGGCTGGCTCGCTCGTTCCGGGCCTCGTCGGCTCGGATCACCCTGTCGGCCCGTAACCTCCATACCTGGACCGGTTACACCGGCATCGACCCGGAGTCGTTCTTCGTGGGCGAGCAGTATGTCCGCGTCGATCAGGGCCAGACGCCGCAGCTGGCGCAATTCAAGACCACCATCAGTCTCACCTTTTGAGCGACAGGAGCGATAACGATATGATGACTCACTTTCGATTCGAACGCCTCGCCCTGATCGGCTTGATCGGGCTAAGCGCCGGGACCGTCGGTTGCGGGCTGCTCGATGTCCAAACCCAGACCCAGATCACTGAGGAGGCGCTCCAGAATCCGGCCAATGCGCAGTTGATCGTCAACGGCGCGGTCTCCGACTTCGAGTGTGCCCTCGGCGCCTATGTCGTCGGGATGGGGCTCTTGTCCGATGAGTTCGAGAGCGCCGGCGGGGCCGCGCTCTTCTTCGACTGGGACCGGCGAACCCAGGAAGCGAGCAGCGGCACCTACGCCGTGGGCAACTGCCTGGCAAGCCAAGTATCACTTGGGACCTACCGGCCGATTTCGACCGCCCGGTACACGGCGGACAACGCCCTCACCCTGCTCAATGGCTGGACTGACGCGCAGGTACCTGACCGGAAGGGGCTGATCGCGACGGCGCTGGCGTATGGCGGGTACAGCCGGATCTTGTTAGGCGAGGGGTTCTGCTCGGCGGCCATCGACCAGGGACCCGAGCTGACCCCCGCTCAGGTGTTTCAGCAGGCCGAGGCCAAGTTCACCGAAGCGATTGCCGCGGCGACGGCGGCCGGGAAGCCTGATTTGGCCCGGATGGCCACGGTGGGTCGAGCCCGGGCCCGGCTCAACCTTGGCAAGTTCGCCGAAGCCGGCCAGGATGCGGGCGGGATTCCAGTGGCCTTCGTTTGGAACGCCAACTACAACGCGGCGGCCTTCCGGAGCCAGAACCAGCTCACCAACATGCACTTCCGGACCAACGGCATGATCGTGTCGGCGCCGTTCCGGAACCTGACGTTCGGCGGGGTGGCCGATCCTCGGCTCAAGGTGGCCGATGCCGGCCGCCCGTCAGCCGATCCGACTCGGAGGCTTTGGCTGACCTCGAAGTATCCGTTGCAGGATTCGCCGATCGCGCTGGCCACCGGCGTCGAGGCCCAGTTGATTCTGGCGGAAGCGGTCGGCGGGCAAGCGGCGGTCGGGATCATCAATGCCCTCCACACCCGGGTCGGGCTGCCGGCCACATTTGCGAGCACCGATCCGGCCGTGATCAAGAGCCAGATCGTCGACGAGCGGAGCCGGGAGTTTTTTGCGGACGGGCACCGGTCGTACGACATTCTCCGGTACAACCTGCCGCTCAATCCGCCGGCCGGCACGGTCCACCCGCAGGGCGGGAACTACGGCAACCAGCGGTGCCTTCCGCTCCCGGACATCGAGCGGAACAACAATCCGAATCTGAGCGTTACTCGATAGTGCAAGCTGGGGTGCCGCCTGGGCCCACCGATCGCCAGGGAGGTAATCCGCTACAGTGACTGTAGCGGATTACCCCTCACGAGTTCCCGGGGATCCGCACCGACACACCACGTCTAGGATCCGCTGGTGATGGCGTACACCATATCACCGACGAACCGCTTGAATGACTCGTTTTCGACGAACTGTTTATAGACCTGGGTGTCGTCCTTCAACAGGTGCTGCATCACCCGTCCCAATGCCTGGTCGTGCGCCATCCGCGCGGTGTGCGGCGTGTTCTCCTTCGCGTTCTGGTAGGCTGCGTCAGCAGCGACCTGCGGCGCGATGTCGTCGCGGATCCGTCGAGAGACTCGATCGGTGTCGGTGAACAGGGTGCCGAACTCCTCGTTGAACGTCTTGAGGATGCTGCTCAAGCGATCCATCTCCGGTTCCGGCTGGTGACCTCCGGCGGCCGTCGGCACCGGCTCGATCTCGGCATCGGTGTCCGCCAGCGCGATCCTCATCGCGGTCTTCCTTTCAACCCGGTAGCTGTCCATGTCGATCGCTTCAAGGATGCCCTTGGCGAGGTCTTCCTCCCGGGGCGCCGGCAGCTTGGGGGTCAGCAGGTTCAGGAAGATCGCAAGCTTCTCCCATTCCGCATTGCTGGAAGGCATCACCGACGACAGGAAGCTGTAGGTGCGGCAGAACACTTTGGCCTTGCCTTTGAAGGCCACCTGTCGGTCTTCGTCAAGCCGGGCTGAATACACCGCCACACAGGCATCGAGGATCGGGTCGAGCCGGTCCCGGTCCGCGTCGCCGAGGAACAACTCCACCACCCGCTGCACCTGCTCCGGCGCATACACTTGGGCGCCATCCAACGCCGCTTTCAGGTCGTGGAGTTTGTTCGGGTCGGTTTCCTCGGCCAGCAGCGTGGTCCGGTAGTAGTCCTGGAAGGCGTAGGTGATCGCCTCGCTGTTGTTCTGGAAGTCGAGCACGAGACAGTCATGCTTCTCTGGGTGGGCCCGATTGAGCCGCGACAGCGTCTGCACGGCCTTGATGCCCGACAGGGGCTTGTCCACGTACATCGTGTGCAGGAGCGGCTCATCGTAGCCGGTCTGGAACTTTTCGGCGCAGATCAGGAAACGATAGGGGTCGGTCTGGATCTTGGCGGCAATCTCACCGCTCGGAAAGCCGTTGAGCGACGACTCGCTGACCGGCACGCCGTTGTAGTCGTGCTCCCCCGAGAAGGCGACAATTGCCTGGTACGGGCTCTTCCGCTCCACGAGATATGTCTTGAAGGCGTGGAAGTACTGGACGGCCCGCTCGATGCCGCTGGTGACCACCATCGCCCGAGCCTGTCCGCCGATCTTGCCCGCGGCCAGTACCTGATCGTGAAAGTGGTCCACCATGATCTCAGCCTTGAGCCGGATCGCGTGGTCGTGGCTCTCCACGTAGCGGCGGAGCTTCTTCTGCGCCTTCCTGGTATCGAACTCCGGATCGTCCTCGGTCTTCTTGACGAGCTTGTAGTAGCTGTTGACCGGCGTGTAGTTCTTGAGGACATCAAGGATGAAGCCTTCCTCGACTGCCTGCTTCATGGTGTAGCTGTGGAAGGGCCGGTGTTTGATCTTGCCTTCGGCGTCGGGCGGCAGGGCTTCGCCGAACATCTCCAGCGTCTTGTTCTTGGGCGTGGCGGTGAAGGCGAAGTAGCTGGCGTTGGTCAGCATCTTGCGGGCCGCCATCCGCTGTTCCAGGGCCGCGTTGACCGTATCCTCGGGATCTGGCCCTTCGGCGTCGCTGGCCGAGCCGTCGCCGAGCGCTTGGCTCATCGCGGCCGAGGTCTTGCCGCCCTGGCTGGAGTGCGCCTCGTCGATGACGATAGCGAAGGTCTTGCCGGACTCCGTCGCGATCTCCTCGAGGATGAACGGGAACTTCTGGACCGTCGAAACGATGATCTTCTTCCCGGCCTCGATGAACTGGCGGAGGTCGCCGGACCCCTGCGCGTGGCCCACCGTCGCGCCCACCTGCATGAACTGTTTGATAGTCGTCTGGATCTGATGGTCGAGGAGGCGCCGGTCGGTGACCACGATGACCGAATCGAAGACCTCCTTGTCATCGCGCTTGAGGCCAATCAGCTGATGGGCCAGCCAGGCGATCGAGTTGGACTTGCCGCTGCCCGCCGAGTGCTGAATTAGGCTCCTTGATCGGCAAGAGGGCATGAACATGGGACCAGCTCAATTGTTGTGACAGTGTCACGACAATTGCTTCATCGGGAAAGAGCTGCGCGAACTGCACCATTCGGGCGATTTCAGCATAGCTGAAGCCGCGCCCGAACTCGGCCGTCAATTCTCGTGACACCGTCACGAGAATCTGCTTCCCGTAGACGGCCCGCGCGCCCTGGAGGTTTTCGTTCAAAAGACGGCAGCCCAGGTGCCAACAGAGCATGGTCTGCGTGGAATAGGCCACCGACGCGATCCGCTGACGGGCGGACTGAATCAAGGTGCGCAGGTCCGCGAGGAGTCCGACTTCGTCGACGATGGCCAGTACCCGGGCGACAGCCTTCCGCTTCACGGCTGTCCCGCCTTCAGCAACCCATCCAGCAACCCCTCGGCCTCTTTCTCGACCGCGAGAATGTCGGCACTGATCTCCTCAAGCGTGCGGAGCGGCTTCGGCTGGTAGAAATGGCGGGTGAAGCTCACTTCGTAGCCGGTCCTGGTCGCCCCTTCCTTGATCCAGGCATCGGGCGTGTACGGCAGCACCTCCCGGCGGATGAAGGCCTCGAAGCCGCCCTCTTCCAACAGCGGCACCTGCTCGGTGTCCCGGAGGTCGGAATCGGGCTCGAACTCCACGATAGCCGGTTTGCCGCCGACCTCCGCCTCGAACAGGCCGCGGAGCGGGTCGGCCTTGGTCTTGCCCGGCTTGTGGAGCTTGGCGATGACCGGCGGCGCGGTCTCGACCCGCCAGCTCACGGCCTTGAGGATCTGCTTCTGATCGGCGGCCGCGAGCTTGATGCCGGCCTCGGTGAAGGCGGCGTCCACCCGGTCGCGGAAGACATTGTGGTCCTCGAAGAGCGTGTCACCCAACGACTCGCGCAGAGTGGTCGCGGCGCCCACCAGACGGCCGTCCCGCTCCCAGGTCCTGGCGTCGAGCAGCTTCCGTTTCTTCTTCTCGGGCAGGTCCTTTCCGGCGCCAGCGCCCTCGTCGTCACCTTCGTCCTCCTCGTCGCTGCCCCACTCGGCCAGGCGCTTCTCCAGCGCGGCGCTGATCTTCGAGAATTCGGTGAACAACTGGTCCCCGAATTCTTCGTGGAGCGAGGCCCGAAGGTCCTCATCGCCTGATGTGAAGCGGAGGGTCTCGATGGCCTTCAAGGTGAGCCGGCTGTGGAGGCGCAACGGACGTTCAACGGTCACCTTCCAGTAGCCGAAGGCGGCGTTGGCAAAGATCTTCGACTCGGGCGCTTCCTTGAAGTCGAGGAAGGTCCGGCTGATCCGCTCGATGTCCTCGGCCGAGAGCTCGCAGTTCTTCTTGCCAAGGTTCTTCCGGAGCGGCTTGAACCACTGGCTGGCGTCGATGAGCTGGACCCGGCCCTTCCGGTGGGCGGGTTTCCGGTTGGACAGCACCCAGATGTAAGTGGCGATGCCGGTGTTGTAGAACAGGTTGAGCGGCAGCGCGACAATGGCCTCGAGCCAGTCGCTCTCGATCAGCCAGCGGCGGATGTTGCTCTCGCCCTGGCCGGCGTCGCCGGTGAAAAGGGATGAGCCATTGTGAACTTCGGCGATCCGGCTGCCGAGGGTGGACTTGGCGTTCATCTTCGAGGCCATGTTGGCAAGGAAGAGCATTTGGCCGTCGCTGGAGCGGGTGACGAGCGACAGCTCCTCGCCCTCGTGCATCACCTTGAACCGCGGATCCCGCATCCCGTCCTTGCCACCCATCGTCTCGAGGTCCTTCTTCCAGCTCTTCCCGTAGGGCGGGTTGGCGAGCATGAAGTCGAACTCCTGGGCCGGGAAGGCATCGTGCGAAAGCGTGGACCATTCCGCGCCGCCGACGATGTGGTCGGCGCTCTCGCCTTCGCCCTTGAGTAGCATGTCGGCCTTGCAGACGGCATAGGTCTCGGGATTGATCTCCTGGCCGTACAGCAGGCTCTTGACCTGCTGCTTCCGTTTTGCCGCAATCGCCGTCAGGGTCTCCTCGGCCACGGTGAGCATCCCACCGGTGCCGCAGGCGCAGTCGTAGAGCAGATAGGTGCCGGACTTGATCTCGGCCTCGATGGGCAGGAACACCAGGTTCGCCATCAGCCGGACGGCGTCGCGAGGGGTCCAGTGCTCGCCCGCCTCCTCGTTGTTCTCCTCGTTGAACTTGCGGACCAGTTCCTCGAACACGGTGCCGATGTCGTGGTTGTCGATGCCCGCCGGCGAGAGATCGATGGTGGGGTCGAGGAACTTGTTAATCAGGGTGCCGATGGCGTCGGCCCGGGAGAGGGTGGTCAGCTGGTTTCGGAACTTGAAGTTCTCGAGGATATCCTGGACGTTGGGCGAGAACCCGTTGAGATAGTCTTCGAAGTCGGCAAGCAGCTGCTGCTGGCTGCCCCGGGACCTGAGATCCCGAAGGGTGAACTTCGAGGTGTTGTAGAAGGCCTGGCCGGCGGCATCGCAGAGGGCGGCGCGCTGCTCGGTTATCTTGGCCTCGTCCAGCATCTTCTTGGTGGCGAGCACCGTGGCCTTGGTCGGCTCAAGCACGGCGTCCATCCGCCGAATGACGCACATCGGCAGGATCACATCGGGGTACTTGCCCCGTCTGAACAGATCGCGGAGGACGTCGTCCGCAATCCCCCAGATGAAGGAGACGATCCGATTGTGCGTTGCCTGATCCATGCGTTAACCTAGCCCTCCGGTCGTCCCGGCCGCTTCGAGGGCTGCCTGAACGGCGGCGGCACGACCTTCCGTGGTCGTGAGTGTGGCGAACAACCAAGCAGTGGCGAGGGCTCGGAAAGCCATCGGAGTCTCCGGAAATCGGGAAGCCGCAAAGATCCCCTTCCCAGGCGATCCGACGCAAGCGAAGGGACGCCACTAGACCAGACTCATTGATTCGGACATGTTCCGGTGAATGCCCTCCAACCTCTTCCGCGCCCTCACCCGGGCATTCTCCCCTGCCATCCGCTCTCGGGGCGAACGCTACCACCAGGAAGGCCGGGTCACCGCGATCCGCCAGGACGGGCAGGGGCTCCAGGCCACTGTAGTGGGCACCGAGCCCTACGCGGTCCGATTGAAATTCCATGGCGGCCGGTTCGTCTTCTCATGTACCTGCCCCTACTGGGCCGACCATCAGGAATGCAAGCACGTCTATGCCGCCCTGCTCGAGGCCGACCGAACCGGACTCCTCCAAGCCATCGAGCCGGTCCTTCCGGGGGCCCCCGCGCGACCGCCGGCCTGGGCGTTCCAGCTCCAGCAGCTCGCGGCGCAAATGCCCCCACCGCTTCCGCCGCCGTCCCGACCCACGTCGGCCCACCCAGTCGAACGGCGCCTGCTGTATTTCGTCGCCTCGCCGAACGGCGACCACGCCGGGCTCACGCTCCGGCTGGCGGTTCAAGCCCGGAAGAAGTCGGGTGACTGGGGCCCCGCCCGGCTCGCCGGCGTGGGCGGCCCCGAGTGGGAGGAACTCGCCGGCGATGCTGACCGGGAAATCGCCCACCTGCTGCTGGGCGCCGGGTACGGCGGACTCCACCTGCCCGCCGGCGGCGTCGGTCAGTTCGAGATCGCCTCGGCGGCGCTCCCGACCACCCTGGACCGGTGCTGCACCACCGGCCGCTGTTTCACCGAGGATCGGGGCGGCCTAACGCCGTTGGCGTGGGACACCGGGCCACCCTGGACGCTGACCCTCCAAGTCGCGCCGCAACCGGGCGGCGATTGGCACCAGCTCGAGGCTACCATGGTCCGCGGTGCGGAGCGGATCGGCGTCACCGCCGCGATGAGCTTGGCGGACGGCGTGTTCGTGACCGCCGGCCGGGCCGCCCGCTGGGACGGCGGGGCGGTCACCCCGCTGGCAGCCGCGGTGGCCACCGGACCGGCGCTGGCCGCTCCGCGCACCCAGGTACCGGATCTGATCGCGCATCTCGTCGGTCTGACCGGGATGACGACGCTGACGTGGCCGGACGAGTTAGGGGTCGAGACGATTCGGGAGCCACCCCAGGTGTTTCTCCGCCTGGCACCCGCCGCACCACGAGCGTGGGTCCGCCCGCAGCTCAGGGCCACCTTGGCGTTTGGCTACGGCGACCGGGAAGTTGGATTCGACCCGGAGTCGATCGGCGCGCCGATCCGGGTTGGTTCCCGGATCTACCCGCGCGACCCCGGAGCGGAGGTCGCCGCCCTCGGGCGGTTGCTGGCCGCGGGGGGCCGCTGGGAATACAACAGCAACTACTCCCGCCGCGACCTGATGGTCGACCCCGCGCTCCTCCCCACCCTGGTGCCGTTACTGCTGGCGGACGGGTGGCGGATCGACGTGGCGGGCAAAGCCTACCGTGCCCCCGGCGCTCGGCAGGCGAGCGTCAGCACCGGCATCGACTGGTTTGAGCTCGCCGGTCAGGTCGAATACGGCGACCAACGGGCAACCTTGCCGGAGCTCTTGGCCGCCGCCCGCCGAGGGGATCGCTTCGTCACCCTCGGCGACGGCTCCCAAGGGCTCGTGCCGGCGGATTGGCTGGCCCGGCTCGCGCCCCTGTTAGGCGCCGGTACCCTCTCGGCGGACGGGGTTCGGTTCACCCCGAAGCAGGTCTCGCTGCTCGACGCCCTCCTCGCCGCGATGCCGGAGGTCGACGTCGATCGGCAACTCGGGCGGGCCCGGGACCAGCTGGCGTCGTTCACCGGGATCAAACCGCTCGCCGCGCCGCGGACCTTCCGGGGCACCCTCCGCGACTATCAGCGCGAGGCCCTCGGCTGGCTGGAGTTTCTTCGCCGGTTCGGGTTCGGCGGGTGTCTGGCGGACGACATGGGGCTCGGAAAGACCGTGGAGATCCTCGCCTTCCTGGAGCGGCGCCGGTTGGCCGGGGCACCGTCGTCGCTGGCCGTGGTCCCCCGGTCCCTGGTGTTCAATTGGCAGCGGGAAGCGGCCCAGTTCACCCCTAAACTCCGGGTGCTCGACCACAGCGGCGTCAGTCGCGGCAGGACCCTCGACCATCTGGCCGATTACGATCTGATCCTCACGACCTACGGCACCCTCCGCCGCGACGCCGAGCAGTTCCGCCAGGTCCGATTCGACTGCGTGATCCTCGACGAGGCCCAAGCCATCAAGAATCCGGCCAGTGCGTCCGCCAAAGCCGCCCGGCTCCTCCAGGGAGAGCAGCGTCTGGCCGTCACCGGCACCCCGATCGAAAACCACCTTGGCGAACTCTGGAGCCTCTTCGAGTTCCTCAACCCGGGGATGCTCGGTCAGGCCAAGAGTTTTGCCGGGCTCCAAACCGGAGCGGGCCCGGCGGCCCTGGCCCGCGCGGTCCGGCCCTTCATCCTCCGTCGGACCAAGGAGCAGGTCGCCCGCGAGCTGCCGCCCCGCCAGGAGCAGACCCTCCTGGTGACCCTCGAACCGGCCGAACGGAAGCGCTACGACGAGCTCCGGAATCACTACCGGGCAACCCTCCTGTCCCGGATCGACCGCCAGGGCATCGGCCGGGCCCGGATCCAGATCCTCGAGGCGCTCCTCCGGCTCCGCCAGGCGGCGTGTCATCCCGGCCTCCTCGACCCCCAACACGCCACCATGGGCAGCAGCAAAGTCGACTTGTTGTTGGAGCAACTCGAGGAGGTCACCGGCAGCGGGCATAAGGCCCTGGTCTTTTCTCAGTTCACCACCCTGTTAGGCATCGTTCGCGGACTGCTGGACGCCAAGGGCGTTCGCTACGAGTACCTCGACGGCTCGACCAAGAACCGTCAGGCCAGGGTCGATCGGTTTCAAACCGATCCCGACTGCCCCCTGTTCCTGATCAGTCTCAAGGCGGGCGGTGTGGGCCTCAATCTCACCGCCGCGGACTACGTCTTCCTGCTCGATCCGTGGTGGAACCCGGCGGTCGAGGCCCAGGCGATCGACCGAACCCACCGGATCGGGCAGACCCGGCGGGTGCTCGCGAGCCGGTTAATCGCCCGCGACACGGTCGAGGAGCGGGTCCTCGAGCTGCAACAACGCAAGCGAGATCTGGCCGACGCCATCCTCGGCGCGGCGAACGGCGCGCTCGGTACGATCGGGCGCGAGGAGCTGGAAGCGCTGCTGGCCTGACCCGGTTGGCGTCACAGCTCAGAGCACCGCTTCGCCCCGCAGACTAACTGCGATTCTCGGAGGCGACTATCGCGGTTCCCGAATGATGCGGAAACGACCGGACACGTGTCGCTGTCCAGCGACCCAGGTACCCTCAGCGCGACGACCGCGAATCTTCCCGTCGAGCCAAATCCCGACATCTGTCTGTTGCGAATTGAGCCGCAGCCGGACGCTGTCGCCGACAGTTTGCGCAGCGAACTCGGGCGGCCCGCCACCTGACATTGGCTCCATCAGGCCGATCTCACCGACCTTGAGGTCGATCCGCCCGAACGTGGAATCCCCGACGATCGAGTCGATGGTCATTGACCCAACCACCGAATCTTTGGCTGACCCTAGCGCCTTCTTCAACTCTGGTACCAACCCCGCCTTGTTGAGGGGAGTCAACGTCAGGACGTAGCTGGCCCCCTGGCTCCAGAAACGCAGGCCTTGCACTGGCCCCCGGCGACAGGCGAGCGCCCCGGCTGTCACTAGGTAGCCGTACAGTATTGGGCGTGTTCTCACTAAACTCCCTCCTTTCAGTACGCGGTTCTGATCCCGCTGCCTTCGCGAAGCTGGCGGCGAACCCGGTTCTCAAACCCGATGATACACCCAGTTCCCCCGGGCCTCGGGCCCGGTTCGAGTATCGACCACTCGCGGCTGAAAACCGCCTCGATCTGGCCCTGCGCAAGCACGAGGACCGCCTGATACGTTAGCCACGCTCCAGCTGAATGATCGAGTCTTCGACCAGTTCACCAAGGCGGAGCCGCCACCAGAATTCCGCAACCGGCATGGGGCCGACTACATCGACTGATGATTCGCTTGCTTCTGGCCCCCTTTGGCCTGTGACGTTGCCGTTGAACTCAAAGACGAGAACCACTTTGCCAACCGAGGAAGCGGCCAATAGGTCGGTCAGGCAACGCTCGAACGCTGGATGAAGCTCCGCCGGAACCGTCAATCGAACTGGGTCATCCTCGTCCAGTTGATAGCTAGCGAAAACGTTGGACGTCTCATAGCCACCACCTTCGTCGGTCACGATGTAATAGGCCTGCCCGCGTGTCGGGCCCGGGAGGAAGCGAACAAGGGCAGGTACAAAGCCCGCGCGGAACGGAGTCTGTTGGTCAATTGGAACTGGTCGAAGGAACAGCCGATCATCCGCGGTTTCGGGCGCTCGTATCGATTCAACACAGATGGCCGTGAGAATGAATGTCATCGACTATTTCTTCGGCCACACGTCATGAAGGTTGTCGAGAAATTCACCCGTCGCCTTGTTGAATACGTTCTAGATCGGATGGGCCGAGACTTGCTGTCGGATCGCCTTCCCCGAAGAGTTCAATGGCGGCATCCGCCTCCGCTCGGGGGAGCACGAGCATCGAATTCACGGTGACCCCCGGTCCGGGCGCCTCAGGCCCCGGGGGGACCACCGAGACGAGAAGCACATGGGTGTTCTCAACCGAGGTCATGGCAAAGCGAACGGGAGGAGGCGAATCATCCAGTACGCGATGGCGACGAGCGTGATCGCCCCGGCCGCGTTGGCGGCATGGGCGCTGTTCACCATCAGTGCATCGGCCGGCACAGCAGTGAAATCGAGTCGCGGTCGCGGCCCCGGCTTGGGAACTTGCCATTGCTTCAGCGGTGATCTCACCCGCTCCATCACCGATTGGAGGCCAGGCGGGCGCATGGAATGCCTGGTACTTGAACCAATCCTGCTTTCATTGTTGAACGGCCCTTTGCCACTGCTGCTGGACCTCTGAGCAGGGGCGGAGGCCGAACGGATCGACCAAAGTTGACCGGGTCCCCGTTGGCAAACCCGTGGGCGTTGACCCCGCCCGCGAGCCCAATGGGATCTTCTTGGGTAAACCGCCCCGTCTCCGGATCGTACACCCGGGCCCGCTGGGAATCCAGCCCGGATCGAGCTACTGCACGATCCTTGATCGCGGCTACGTTGCGGCTGGGCGCATCAAGCGGCGCGCTATGGCGCCGACGAGTGGAGCGGCGGCGGCGGCGGAAACCCCAAGCGCCAAGATGATGAGGTTTGGAAAACGGTCCCAGGGACCGCCATCATGAAAGAACTGATCTCGCCAGAAGACAGCACTTGAAATGACAATCAGGATCAGCCCCACGAGCACCGCGACTCCAGCCGCCCATGCTGCCCGTTTCGCCCAACCGCCCTCTGGACACAGCGCTGGTACAGCTACCGACGCGCAGTAAACCGCCAGCGCAGCCAACAGGCAGGTGCTTTTCCAAAATGACCTCTGGCTCTCGGGCACTACTGTGCTGTTCGCGGCGAAGAGCCACAGGTAGTTTAGCGCGACGTACCCCGATGCAACGACCAGCGTTCGAAGAGACCAGACAAGACTCGGCATCATTCCTCCGTCATTGTGGAGGGGTAGGCACGGTGGATCCCGAGGGGTAGCCAACTATCACCCTGATCGTCCCGTTGTGATTCATCAACAGCGGAA
>JAYTTT010000395.1:0-18118 GCA_043744895.1 Gemmatimonadota bacterium
CCTGCCGCTTGGGGCTGTCGGCCGGAACATGTTCGGCCGCCCAGGCCTGGAGGCCTCGCGACGGACCGCTCATCGACACGACATAGTCGAACTGATTGCCCCGATTGATGTCCATGGCCTGGGCAATCGGTCCGAGTCCGTGCGTTGGGTAGAGATTTCCGTTCCGTTTGATGGCGTGGGCCCGCCGCCAGAGGCCTTCGCCCTCGTCGGCAAACTTGATGGCCCGAAGGTCGTGGTTGTAACCGCACTCCCCGTGAACGACCTCGCCGAGGATGCCTTGCTGGGCCAGGTTGAGGGCCAGCATCTCCAGTTGGTCATAACAGCAATTTTCCATCATCACGCAGTGCTTCTGATGGCGTTCGGCCGCTTCCACCAGCGCCCAGCAATCATCGACCGTGTACGCGGCGGGGACTTCGGTCGCACCATGCTTCCCGTGCTTCAAGGCGGCCAGCAACACCGGCACGTGCCATTCCCACGGCGTGGCGGTGAACACCAGGTCGAGGTCCTCCTCGGCACAGAGCCGTTCGAAATCGTGCTCCCCGCGAGTGTAACCGGTCGGCCTTGGCTGGCCGGCCTTCACGGCCAGATCCTGGGCCCAGGCGACCCGCCCGGGGACGATGTCGCAGACCGCTTTGAGATCGACCCCGTCGATGGCCAGGAGGTTCTCGACGTGGGTACCGCCCTGGCCTCCGATCCCGACGAACCCAATCCGAACCCGTTCCATTGGGGGCGTCCGAAAAAAGCCGCTTGGCTGGGTGTCGGCCCGAAGCAGCGCGGGCAGCAGGGACGCGGCCGCCCCGAGGGCGGCGGTCTGGCCGATGAAGGTCCGGCGGGTCGGGTCGAGGCTCATGGCTTCCTCCCGGTCGCCCGCCGAATGAAGTCGACAAACGCCGTCATGTAGGTGTCGCGATCCAGCTCCCAGGCGGAATCGTGGTCCCCGCCTAACGAGACGAACGTCTTGGGACCCTGGGCTACTCGAAACAGTTGTTCGCCGTGGGCGAAGGGGATCGTCCGGTCGCCCCGGGCATGCATGACCAGCAGCGGGATCCGGAGCCGGCCGATTTTGGCCTCATTGTCGAACCGGTTCTCCGCCAGGGTCTCGATCGGCAGATAGGGGTAGCGTCCCTTCGCGACGCTCGGCACCGAACGAAAGGTCCCCTCGAGGATCAGTCCCGCCGCCGCGACCGTCGTGGCCAACTCCGTCGCGACGCCGCCCCCGAGGGAGTGACCGTAGATCATGATCCGTTCCGGGCCAACCCGCAACGTGTCGCGAAGGTAGCGATACACCGATTGGGCGTCCTCGTAGAGGCCGCGTTCGGTCGGGGCGGAGTCGCTGCTCGCGCCAAACCCCCGGTAGTCGAAGGCGACAACGTTGATGCCGTGGCGAACGGCGTCGGCGTAGAACCGTTGCCGCTTCAGGAGCGTGATGTTCCCGGCGTTGCCGTGACACGTCAGCAGCCGGGCCCGGTCGAGTCGGCCGACCGAATGATCCAGGCGGCCAGCCCGACCCCAGGGGTCGAGCCGATTCGCCTTGCCTCGATGGCAAGGCCGAGCGAGTCGGCAATCGGGATCTGATCCCGGCCGCCGTACGAGGTCGGCTGGAAGACCATTCTAGGCTCGTTCGCCAGTAAGTAGACGACCATCCCGCCGTAGCTGAGGCCCGAAACGGCACCGATGGCGAGGACGCTCCGCCGGACGAACGGTTTCATGCGCTCTTGTCACCCGACGTGAGTGCCTTGAGCATTTGGTACCAGAACGAGACGGCCTGATGGAACGGTTCGACCCCGACTCGTTCATCCCGTCCGTGGGCCCGGACATCGTTGATCTCCTCGAAGATCGCGCCGACCCCGTAGACGGGGATCCCGCCGTTGCGGACGTAAAGGCCGTCAGTCGCCCCGGTCGACATCTCCGGAACCATCGTGGCCGTTGGCCACATCTGCTTGGCGATCCGTTCGATCGGACCGACCACATCGGCCCGGAGCGGCGAGGGCGGACTCGGCTTCGCGGGCTCGGCGATCGTGATCTGGATTTGGGGGTCGGCAACGACTCGGGTCAGCACGGCGAGCACCGCGTTCTCGGCATCGTCGGGGAGAATCCGGCAGTTCACGGTGGCCCGGGCCATTTGGGGCAACGCGTTGTTGGCGTGCCCGCCGAGGAGCCGCGTGGCGACGCAGGTGGTCCGCATCACCGAGTTGTAGTAGGGTGACAGGGCGCTCAGCCGAGCGGCGGCGGCCGGATCGGCCGTGGCGGCCACCGCCCTCATGTCGGCCGCCGTCTGTCCGGTTTCCGAAACCGCGGCTCGGTCGAAGAATGCCCGGCTGGTCTCGTTGAGCCGGACCGGGAAGTCGAAATCGGACAGCCGGCCGAGCCCCGCGGCGAGGTGATAGATCGCGTTGTCCTTGATCGGCATCGAACTGTGGCCGCCTTTGTTCCGCGCTTCGAACGTGAAGGTCAGGTAGACCTTCTCGGCGGTCTGGACGGAAAACGCTTGGGGCTTGCCGTTGACCAGGGCTCCGCCGCCGCCGTCGGTATTGAGGGCGTACTCGGCGTCGATCAGCGACCGATGTTCCTTCATCAGCCACGCGATGCTCTCGCCCGAGGTTTCTTCGTCCGCGGTCAAGACCATGATCAGGTCGCGGTCGGGCAGGAACTTTTCTTGCTTGAGCCGAACGAAATTGGCCACCAGCGTCGCTACGCCGGCTTTGTTGTCGGTGGTGCCCCGGCCGTAGTAGTACCCGCCCTCCTCCTTGAAGACGTAGGGGTCGAACGACCAGTCTTCCTTTCGGGCATCGACCACGTCCAGGTGCGCCATCAACATGATCGGCTTCTTGCCGGTGGCCCGCCCCCGGTACCGGGCCACCAGGCCCTGGTACCGGGGATGGTGCCCAAGCACCGTGACGTCATTGGCTGGGAACCCCGCCGCCTTGAGCCGGGTGGCGATCGCCGCCGCCAGTTCGGGCGTGTGCCCGGCCGAGTCGCTGGTGTTGACCTCGATCAGTTCCTTGAGAATGGCCCGTTCAAGCGCCCGGGGCTCGGGGCTTTGAGCCAGGACGGAAACGGCCATCCCAGACCAAAGAACCCCGGCGATGATGACCAGTCGCATTTGTTTCTCCACGAGTGTCGGCGCTCCCAATGCCCGGCCGAAATATACGGCAACGGGGCCCGGGATGGTCGCCGACCCTACGGGAGAGGCTTGCCCTCTCGCTCGACGATCGAAGGCCAGTTCTGGTCGGCCAGCTTGAGCCTGGCGTCCGGCTCCTTCTGCCACAACTCGAGTACTTTCTTGCTGTTTTGGAGGATCAGGCGGCCGTTCATGATGGTGTAGGCCTCCGGATCGACCGGCGCCAGATAGCCCCTCGAGGCGCCATACCCGCAGTACCCGCCGTATTGGGGCGCGTATTTCGCCGGTTCCTTCACGAACAAGTCCCGGTGTTCAGCGGAGGCAAAGTAGTAGGTCGCTCCGAGGTGCCGGGCCGACAAGGCTTCGACCCCTTTGGCCGGCGCGGGGTCGGTAAAGTAGCTGACCGGATCGAATCCCTCGATGGCCAAGCTGTTCTTGGCGTTGACCACGACCTTGGGCGATTGGGCCTGCGCCGGAACGGACGGGCGCGACGATGACACTGCTGGCGGCAAGGGCCAGCAAAGTTAGGATTCGCATGCCGGTGAAATGCCGTGGTGGCGCCAATGGTTCCCGCCCCCCGTGGCGCCCGGTCCCGGCCGGAGCTAGAGTTCCGCATGCCGCCGCTGGTCTCACCGTCCGATGCTGTCTATCGGGACTTGTATCACAAGGCCAACCGACTCCATTGGGTTCCCGCCGACGTCGACTTGAGCCGGGATCGGGCCGATTGGGACCTGCTCCGGCGCGACTACGCGGCTGAGGAGTACGCCGAGCAGATCTACCGCCTCTGCGCCCTGTTCTACCAGGGTGAGGCGTCGGTCACCCGGACCCTGGCTCCCTATCTGGTCGCCGTCTCCCGTCTTGAGCTGGGGATTGCGCAGGAAATGGTCTTGGCCTCTCAGCTGTACGAGGAAGCCAAACATTTCGACTTCTTCAGCCGCTACTTCCGTGAGGTCCTGGATGAGGACGGCACGGCCACGGCTCGTCATTTGACGGCCGCGCCCCAGGCGCTGCTGATCGACGGTCTCGATGCCTTCGCCAAGCGGCTGACGGAGGACACCGATCCGACCACGCTTCGCGCGACGTTCGTCGAGGCAGTCACCTACTACATGGGCGTCGTCGAGGCCATGGTGGCTCGAACCGGGTACCAGGGGGTGACCGACGCGCTGGTCAGCCGGGGTTGGATGCCCGGCCTTTGCGAGGGGTTCCGGCTGATTCGGCGCGACGAGGGCCGCCACGTGGCCTACGGGATCCACTGCACCCAAGACTTGGTGGCGCAATACCCGGAGTATCGCGCACTGGTCGAGCGGACCTTCGAAACCAACCTGTCCAACGTGGTCGCCATCGTGCAGAGTTTTGCCTATCCACACCCGATCGTCGATGTCGGCAAGCTGACCCAATTCGCCTTGTCCGCTTCGGTCCGGTTTCTCCGCACGGGTCCCGATCTGATTCACGAACTCGACGAGGCCTGAAGGCGTCAGGCCAGTCGCCGGCTCCGCCGACCCGACAGCCGCTGCCGGAGCCACACTTGGTGGCGATGGAGGTACCCGAACAGCCGCATGACCCACACCAGCCAGTCCGGTGCGGCCTCGACCGGATGGCCCGGAATGCCCTGGTGGCCTTGAGCCAGGGCCCACTGCCGGCATGCCTCCCAATCGCATCGCCAGATGTCGTCGAGCCAGAACGTTCGGGTCCCGTGCTGCCCAAAGGCCCGGAGCACTTCGACGTCATACCAGTGGAAGACCGGATCGGCCACTGTTCGCATATCGATGCCTTGGGCTTCCCACCCAGTGAACCACTCGGCGTGGGTCGGCTCGATCCGGCCCTCCCAAGTGAAGTCGAGATGGTTGAGGTACCGGAGCCGGCGCTTGAAGACCGGCTTGCAGGTCCCCAGGATGCTCTCGACCACGCTGTACCACCGGAGTTTCGAGGCCATCCCGCTCGATCGGAGCGGAGCGTAGTGGAGCAACCGAACGTCGTTGAGCTTGAGTCGCGGGGCCCCGGGGGGCAGTGGCAGCCGCCCGCTGTGAATCAATCGCCCCTCGTGGGGCGCGCCGTCATCGACGTAGCCGAAGGGGCGCCACTGATCGTGGCGCATGCATCGGTCGGTGATGAGGAGCAAATCGACCAGCTCGAACAACAAGACGGTACCCGGCGCGGCCGTCAGCATCGTCCGCCAGCCTGGGCTGCCCGGCGCGTCCGCCGCGATGATCTCGTCGGCGTCGAGGGCCAGCAGCACCTTCGGCCCCGGGAAGAGGCGCCGGGCGGTCTCGAGCAACAAGGATTGCCGGGTCGCCTCGCTGAACCCAGGGTCGGGGTTGTCGACGACGGTGACGTTCGGATAGCGGGCCGCGATCGCCCGGCTGTCGTCCGTGGAGCGCTGGTCCGCCACGATGACGTGGTCGGCCAGCCGGGTCGTGATCGCCAGGAAGCGATCGAGGATCCACCCCTCGTTTTTCACCGGGGTCAGGACCACGAGCGGGTGGGGCCGGGGTTCGGTCATTGGGAGCCCATCGGCTGCGAACTTAACCGGACTGATGCTATTCTTTGACATCATGCCCCTCCAACGGACGAGCCTCGCCCTGGCGCTCGGCACCATCCTCACCGGCCAGCCGGCGGGGGCCCAGAGTGACGCCCTGACCCGAGCGCCATCCCGCTTCGCCGTGCTCGATGGGGTCCGGATCCACTACAAGAACCTGGGAACCGGCCGGACGGCCGTCGTGCTGGTCCATGGCTGGGCCTCTGATCTCAGCGTCTGGCGGAGTCAGATCCCGGTGCTCGAGGGCCGAGTCCGGGTCCTCGCGATTGATCTGCCCGGCCATGGGCGGAGCGACAAGCCCACGGTTGCCTACTCGATGGATTTCTTTGCCCGGGCCATCAATGCCGTGGTCGAAGCCTCCCAGGTCGACCAGGTCGCGCTGGTCGGCCACAGCATGGGGACGCCGGTCGTCCGGCAGTTCTACCGGCTCTTCCGGTCAAAAGTCAAAGGGATCGTGGTGGTCGACGGGGCGCTCAAGTCGCCCGGGCTCGACAGTGCGGCAGTCGAGCGGACGGTCCAGGGCTTCATGGGACCGGGGCTCGCGGCCACGTTCGAGCAAATGATCACCCCGATGTTCCCGGGTGACGGCCTTGCGGCCATTCGCCGTGATGTCCTTCGGATGGCCGTCGCCACGCCGGCGCATGTGGTGACCGGCTCGATCCGCGGGATGATGGACCCATCGATCTGGAAAGACGACCCGATCAACGTGCCGGTGCTCGCGGTCATGGCCAAGGGCCCCAATTGGCCGCCGGCCTACCGGACCTACGTTTCCCGACTGGTTCCCGAGCTGGACTACCAAGAACTCGATGGGGTGCACCACTTCGTGATGCTCGAACGACCCGATCTCTTCAACCCGCTCTTGACCGACTTCCTCAAGACCGTCGGCGTGATGTAGTTTTTCCGAGTGCCGAGCAAGAAAAAAGGCGGGCCGAAGCCCGCCTTTTCTCTTGCCGAGAACTCAGCCCCTAATTCTCGACCAAGATCAAGAACTTCGAGTTGGTCCAGAAGCTCTCGGGGTTGGTGATCTGTAGGGTGCCCCGGACCTTGCCCTTGGCTTGGGCCGCCAGGTTGGCGAAGGTCAGGTTCTGGTTGGTCACCAATTTGTACTGCTTGTCGGCTCGCGGCATCGGGATCTCGGCCGTCTGGCGCCGGTCGATGGCGGTGAAGGCCGACGGGTCGAGGTTGTCGGCCGGTTTCAGGGTTTCGCCGGTGCGGGTGACCAAGAGGAACCGGGTGCCGCCGACTTCGCGGATGATGCCCTTTGCCATCAGTTCCTTCTTGGAACCGACGACGTAGTAGACCGTGTTCTCTCGCGTGGTCAACGCGGAGACGGTATCCTGGAGCACGGTCTTTTCTTGGGCCAGCGTCGCGACCTGAGCCTTGGTCAGATTGAGCTCAGACTCGAGGGTGGCGATCGAGGTCTTTTGGCCTTCGACCATCGCCTTCAAGCCATCGATCGTGGTCTGGAAGTCGGCCAAGACGACCCGGAGGCTATCCGACTCCGTGGTGAGCAGCTTGATCTTGCGCTGGCTCGAGGCTAACCGGGCTTCGCTGTTCTTGAGCCGGGCGGTCAGGTCCTTCACCTTCTTGAGGACCAAGGCCCGGTCGCTCGGCGATGCGGACAGCGGGCTCTCCGGAGAGACGACCGGTTCCACGGCCTTCTTCTTGGAGCTGCCGACGGCTGCCAGCTCGACATTGATGTCGGCCAAGAGCTTGGTGGTTTCGGCAAGATCGCGGAACAAGCTGTCCTTGGTCGCCGATACGTTCGACATCTGTTGGACCTGGGTCCGGAAGAACTCAGTCGAGTCGGAGGGGATCGACTGGACGACCTGGCCACGGGGCGTGGCATTGCAGGCGAGGCCAGCCAGCGCCGCGAGGGAAATGAGATGCCGTTTCATAAGACCGTCTTTCGTGTGATGGCAGGACCTATCCCTGCCTGGGTATTCAAGTTAGGAAAGATGGTATTGCTGCTTTCCAAAGCCAAGGGACGTCCCAGGGGGGCTGGGTTGCACATCTTCGACAGTGTCCGGTGACTTGACACCTGGGCCTCTTGATCCCGAAATTGTTGTCAGTCAATCAGTTTGGCCCCTTTGATCAGGCCGATTTTTGATTCCCAAAACCTTGAGGGACCGGTATGCCTCGTCTAATGAGATCCTGGCTGTTGGCAGTCGCTGTGGGCTTCCTTCCGGGCTGGCTGGCCGCCCAAACCGGTTCGATCGCCGGCCGGGTTACCGACAGCGCCCGTTCGGTCGGCCTGGGCGGTGCTCAGCTCTCGGTGCGAGATGCCAGCGGTCGCGGTGCCGGGTCGGCCGTCAGCAAGTCGGACGGCTCGTTCCGGGTGGACGGGCTGTCCGCCGGGGTCTATTCGGTTTCGGTGGTGCTGATCCCGTATGGCGCCAAACGGTTCGACGGCGTGACGGTGACGGCCGGTGGTACCGCCACGGTGACCGCCGCCCTTGTGAACCGCGCGTTCCAGCTCGACGAGGTCCGGGTCAGTTCGGTGTCGCGGGTCCCAGAGAAGCTCAATGACGCCCCGGCCAGTATTACCGTGATCCCGGCCGTACAGATTCAGGAGCGGGCGGCCCTCTCGGTGCTCGATCACTTGAAGACCGCGCCGGGGATCTCGTTCTCGGAAGGCGGCCTGATCCAGTCCAACGTGGTGTCCCGGGGTTTCAATAACATCTTCTCCGGGTCGCTCCTGATGCTGATCGACAACCGGTACGCCTCGGTGCCGTCCCTTCGGGTCAACGTCCCGGCCTTCTTCTCGACCACCAACGACGATATCGAACAGATCGAGTTCGTACTCGGACCCGGTGCCGCGCTCTATGGGCCGAACGTCACCAACGGCGTGCTCCACATCATCACCAAGTCGCCGTTGACCTCACCGGGAACCACGGTGTCGGTCGAGGGCGGTTATCGGGGCAGTTCCCCGTCCGTCGTGGGAACGTCGGCCGCGGACAAGAACGGCGGGGTGTTCCGGATCGGTTTTCGGCACGCGACCCGGCTTTCGCCCAAACTCGGCTTCAAGGTGTCGGGCGAGTATCTGGCCGGTGATGATTGGCGTTATGCCGACCGGGGCGACACCCTTCGCCCAAACGCGGCGGGGACCGGCAAGTCACGGTGCACCTCGACCGTCGTCGGATGCCGAGATTTCGATATCCGGCGCTGGGGGGGTGAGGCTCGGGTCGATTTCAAACCCGACGCCAACACCGAGTGGATTACCAGCTATGGACGGACCGAGGCGGGGAGCTTGATCGAGCTGACCGGGATCGGCGCCGGCCAGGCCCGGGATTGGCGGTACCAGCACCTCCAAACCCGGTTCCGCCACAAAGACTTCTTCGCGCAGGTGTTCGGCAACTTCAGTAACGCGGGCACGACCTTCCTCCTCCGCGACGGCAATCCGATTCGCGACAACTCCCGGGTGTATGTGGCGCAGGCCCAGCACGGCTTTGCCCTGGGGAGCAAGCAAACCTTCATCTACGGGGTGGACTACGTCTACACCGATGCCCGGACCAGCGGCACGATCAACGGCTCCAATGAGGGCGACGACACCATCAAGGAAATCGGCGCCTATGTCCACAGCGTCACCCGGCTGAGCCCGAAGTTCGATATCGTCTCGGCGATCCGGATCGATAAGCACAGCCGGCTCGAGTCGGCCGAGCTGTCGCCCCGGCTGGCGCTGGTCATGAGGGCAGACGAGAACACCAACCTGCGCCTGACTTATAACCGGGCCTTCTCGACCCCCAGCAACAACAACCTCTTTCTCGACATCGCGGCCGGGAAAGCTGGCCCCTATACAGTGCGCGCGTTGGGCGTTCCCAAGAATGGGTTCCATTTCCGCGCCAACGGCGGCTGCGCCGGCGGCGTCGACAACCTGTGCATGCGGCCGATTCCAGTCCCCGGGGTTCAAAATGTGCTGCTGCCAGCCCGTGCGACCGCCCTGTGGCAGGTCGCGGTCGGGCTGCTGTCGGCCAACCCGGGCGTCCCCGCGTCGCTGAAACAACTGTTGGCGGCGATTCCGGCGCCCAGCGCCAGTCAGGTCAACACCACCCTGCGCCTCCTCAATGCGACCACGGGCCAGTTCGTCGCGATTGAGCCGACCCAGGTGACCGACATCAGCGCAATAACTCCGAGCATTTCCAACACCCTCGAGTTTGGGTATAAGGGAAATCTGAACGGCAAGGCGCGGCTGTCGGTGGACCTTTACTACGAACGGCGGGAGAACTTCGTCGGTCCTCTGATCGTCGAGTCCCCCAATGTGTTCCTCGATGGGGCCTCGCTGGCGGCCTACCTGACCGCCGCGTTTACTCCGGTTCTTGGCGGGGCGGGGGCGGCCCAGGCCGTGGGGGCGCTGGCCCCCGCGCTGGCCGGGATTCCGCTCGGCACCGTGGTGCCCAACGACGGCGGGGCGCTGGTGGGACGGCCGGACATCTTCCTGACCTACCGGAATTTCGGCTCGGTCGACCTCTTCGGGAGCGACATGGCGTTCGACTACATCGCCAACGACCGGTGGTCGTTCGCGGCGACTTACTCGCTGGTCAACAAGGACTATTTCACCGCCGCCGAGGTCAACGGCCCGACGCCGATCGCGCTCAACGGGTCCAAGAGCCGGGGATCAGCGACGATCCGGCTCCGGAATGACCCGCAAGGCTGGGCGAGCGAAGCGCGGGTCAGGTACGTCAAGGGATTTCCGGTCAACTCGGGCGTCTACGTGAGCCCGCAGAGGACCGATGGCAGTTTCATTCCCACCGACTCGTACGGCGTCGTCGACTTGCAGGGCAGCTACCGGCCCAAGTTCGGCGTCCGGAACATGATCATGTCCGTCAGCATCAACAACGTATTCAACAAGGGCTATGCGACCTTTGTCGGGGTCCCGAAGATCGGCCGCCTGATCATGTCGAAGGTGTCCTATACGTTCTGAGCAGTGTTCGACACACTGAGCGAACGGCACCCGTGGGTTCCCTACGCGGTGCCGTTCGTGGCGTTCATAGCCATGTTGGGTATCGGCCCCGCGTTGCCGGTGCCGCCCCGCGTCGAGGCGATCATCCGGGTCACCGTGCTCGTGGCGGTCATCTGGTTGGTGGCCCGTCCGGTCCTTACCTTCCGGCTGGCCCAACCGCTTGGCACGATCGGGGTCGGGGTCCTGGTCTTCGTCCTGTGGATCGTCCCCGACCTGCTGTTCCCCGGCTATCGTGCGTCCAGTCTGTTCCAAAACGCCCTCACTGGCAAGGTCAAGAGTTCGATGTCGGTCGAAGCGCGGGCCGACTCGCTCGTGGTCGCGCTCCGGTTCGTCCGGGCCGCGATGATCGTCCCCATCGTCGAAGAGTTGTTCTGGCGGGGCTGGCTCCCCCGCTGGCTCGAGCGCACGGACTCGTTTTGGACCGTCCCCCTCGGCGAGTTCAGCCGCTACGCCTTCTGGGCCACCGCCATCCTGTTCGCGATGGAGCACGGCCCCTTCTGGGACGTCGGCCTAGTGGCGGGCCTGATCTACAACTGGTGGATGCGACGCACCAAGAGCCTCGGCGACCTGATCTGGTGCCACGCCATCACGAACGCGTGCCTCTCGGTGTGGGTCGTCGCGCTAGGCGACTGGAGGTATTGGTAGGCTCGGCACTCGTTTTCAAATGCCGATCGCCGAGTGCCGAGTGCCTAGTTAGTCATGCTATCGGGGTCGACAAAGATTCGGCGGACGCTTTTCCAATAGCTCGGTTTGGCCCGGGAGATCTCGCTCTCGATGACGCCTTTGCGGCGGTTGGCGGCGTGGACGTACTTGCCTTCGCCGACGTAGATCCCGACGTGGGTGACTCGCTTGCCCTTGCCGAACATCAGGAGGTCGCCGGGGAGCAGCTGGGCGGTGTCTCTGGGGATTTCAATTCCGGTCTTGGCTTGTTGGGCGGCAGTTCGGGGAAGGTCTCGGCCGAAGAGGCCGGCAACCCACTGGACCAAGGCGCTGCAATCGAAGGCTTTGCCGGGCTCCTTGGCGCCGAATCGGTAGCGGAGGCCCACCTGTTGGCGCGTTAAGGTGACCAGCGAATCACGTCCGGCCAGCAGCGTCCGGCTCAGTTCCTCGAACGGCTTGGGCTGTGACTGCGCCGCCAACGTGGTGGCGGCGAGGCAGAGGCCGATGAAAGCCAACCGAGCAGGTAAGAGAGTCACCCGCAATATGTAGCTCCGAAACGGCCTCAAGTCCACCGTACAAAGTCCGAAGAGAGGGGGTGTCAGCCCCTTCCGTCCGGTGGTATTTTCTCGGCGGTCGTCCTCCGGGACGAATTCCAATCATCCCCGAGAGCCCGGATGCTAAAAACCACTCCGTTCCACCAGCGGACGGCGCCGCTGATGCAGGGCCAGGCTTGGCGTCGCTGGGCCGGGCACACCGTGGCGAGTTCGTACGACCTTCTCCATGATCGCGAGTACGCGGCCGTCCGCAGTGCCGCCGCGTTGTTCGATGTGTCGCCGCTCCACAAATACCTGATCACCGGGCCCGATGCTGGACGCCTGCTCGACCGGATGGTGACCCGCGACGTCACGAAGTGCCGAGTGGGACAGGTCCTCTATACTCCGTGGTGCGACGGACAGGGCAAGGTCATCGATGACGGCACCATCAGCCGGCTCGGCGACACCACCTATCGGCTCACCGCTGCCGAGCCGAGTCTCCGGTGGATCGATCGGAACGCCTTCGGCCTGAAGGCTACGGTGGAAGACGTGTCCGACGGGCTCGGCGCCCTCGCCCTCCAGGGACCGCTGTCGCGAACCATCCTCAACCAAGTTGCCGAGCACTCGGTCGATGGCCTCAAGTACTTCCGGGTGATGCCGACTCGGATTGCGGGAATACCGGTCGAGATATCGCGAACCGGCTACACCGGCGACCTCGGCTATGAGCTGTGGATTCCAGCCGCCGACGCGGTCAAGGTCTGGGACCGGCTGATCGAGGTTGGGTTCGACTACGGGATTGCCCCGGCCGGGATTTTCGCTCTCGACCTTGTCCGGATCGAGGCCGGTCTGGTGATGGCCGATGTCGACTACCACTCCTCGCACCGGGCCCTGATCGAGGAGCAGAAGTCGTCTCCGTACGAGTTGTCGCTCGATTGGACCGTGAATCTCGACAAAGGGCCGTTCAACGGGCGTCAGGCCCTGACAGCGGAGCGGCACCGGGGTCCGGCCTGGCGGTTTGTCGGGATCGAGGTCGATTGGGAGTCGCTCGAGGGGCTCTATGCCTTCCACGGCCTGCCGCCGGCCTTGCCGAGCGTTGCCTGGCGGACGAGCACCCCGATTTATCGCGATGACACCCAGATCGGATATGCCTCGAGCGGGTGCTGGTCACCGTTGCTCAAGAAATATTTGGCGTTGGCCCACATCAAGGCGCCCCACTTTGCGCCGGGGACCCAAGTCGAAATGGAAGTGACGGTCGAACACCACCGGCGGCGTGCCGCCGCTTGGGTCCGCACACTCCCGTTCTTCGATCCGGAAAGAAAAAAAGCATGACCGTCCCCTACGATGCCCTCATCATCGGCGGCGGCCACAACGGGTTGGTGGCGGCCGCCTATTTGGCCCGAGCCGGTAAGCGGACCTTGGTGCTCGAGCGTCGGCACCTGATCGGCGGCGCGGCGGTCAGCGAGGAAATTTTCCCCGGCTTCACGTTCTCGGTGTTCTCGTATGTGGTGAGCCTGCTCCGGCCGGAGATCATCCGGGACCTCGAGTTGCCAAAACATGGGCTCCACATCCTGCCGCTTGAAAGCACCGTCACGCCGATGAACAACGGCGACTACCTGGCCGGATGGGGTGACGCCGATCAGACCCGGCGGGAGGTCTACCGGCATTCGCCCAAGGACGCCGAGGCGATGGTCGAGCTCGGCCGGCTGATGCATCATATGGCCATGGCGGTCAAGCCGATTCTCGGGATGATCCCGCCCGATCCGACCTCGATGGCGCCGAGCGATCTGGCCGGGATGCTCAAGCTGGGCGGGCACATGCGCTCGCTCGGCCCGGAGCGGTTCCACGCCTTGTACAAGCTGATGACCATGAGTTCGGCCGACTATCTCGACGAGTGGTACGAGTTCGAAACCCTCAAGGCCACCAAGTCGGCCAGCGGGATCATCGGCACCTTCCTGGGGCCGCGGTCGCCGGGGTCGGCGTACGTGCTGCTCCACCACTACATGGGCGAAATCGACGGTGCGTTCCGGGCCTGGGGCTTCGCCAAGGGTGGGACCGGCGGAATCAGTAACTCGATCGGCAGGGCCGCGGAGTCGTTTGGCGCCACGATCCGGACCAACGCCGCGGTCAAGCAGGTGCTGGTCCGGGGCGGGAAAGCGGTCGGCGTCGTCCTCGACAGCGGCGAGGAAATCAAGGCCCCGATCGTGGTGTCGGGCCTCGATCCGCGGCGGACCTTTCTCGATTTGGTCGAGTCGAAGGAGCTGCCGGATGACCTGCTCGAAACGGTCCGGCGGTTCAAGTTCCGGGGATCGTCGGGCAAGGTAAATCTCGCGCTGTCTGAGTTGCCCAACTTTACCTGTATGCCCGGGGTGGGCCCGCAGCATCGCGGCGCGTTCTCGATCAGCCCGGACATGGACTACCTCGAACGGGCCTACGACGACGCGAAGTACGGTGAGTTCTCGAAAAACCCGTACATGGATATCGTGATCCCGTCGATGATTGATCCTGGGATGGCCCCTCCGGGAAAGCACGTGATGAGCGTCTTCGTCCAGTACGCGCCGTACCATCTGAACGGCGGCTGGAGCGATGCCAAACGCGAGGCGTTCGGCGATGCGGTGGTGAACACCATCAATCGGTACGCCCCGAACTTCAAGGCGTCGATTCTCCACCGGCAGGTCTTGACCCCTCTTGACATCGAACGGATGACTGGGCTGTCGGAGGGCAACATTTTTCAGGGTGAACTCGCGCTCCAGCAGCTGTTCTTCCTCCGGCCGGCCGCTGCGTGGGCCAAGTACCGGACCCCGATTCGCGGCTATTACCAATGCGGCGCTGGGACCCATCCTGGGGGCGGCATTATGGGCGCCTCGGGACGGCTGGCCGCGCAGAAGATCTTGGCGGACCAATGAGACCAGTCGATACGGTGGTCGTCGGGGGCGGGGCCAGTGGGCTGGTGGCGGCCGTGGCCTTGGCCCGGGGCGGCTCCAAGGTGGTGGTCGTGGAGCGGAGCCCGGTTCTCGGCGGCGCGCTCCGGGAACTTGAGTTCGCCCCGGGGTTCAAGGCGGCGCCTCTGGCCGGGGATCTTGGCTGGATTCCGCCCGAGGTGGCTCGCGGGCTTGGGATCACGCTCGGGGCGACGGTGGCCCCCGCGGTATCGGTGGCGACCGCGGACGGCTCCGGCGGCTGGCTCGAATTCAAGTCCGACCCGGCGGGGACGGCGGCAGGCATCCAGAAGTACTCCGCCAAGGACGCCGACAAATGGGCGGCCTTTACCACCCGAATTCACAAGATCAGCGGGTTCCTTGGCGCGCTCTATGTTGCCCCTCCGCCGAGGATCGACGCCGACAGCCTGGGCGAGTTCTTTGAGCTGCTCAAGCTGGGCCGGAAGCTCAAGGGGCTCGGCAACGCCGAGATGATCGAGGTGCTTCGCACCATTCCGATGTCGGTGGCCGAGCTGCTCGACGATTGGTTTGAATCCGATGTGCTCAAAGGTGCGGTGGCGGCGGACGCGATCACCGACCTTTGCCAGGGGCCGATGGGCGGGGGCACCGCGTTCAACCTCCTGCACCATCACGTCGGGTTGGCGCCCGGAGCGATCCGGGGTCGCCCGGTGCCGGCCGAAGGCGGTACCGGGCTGGTCCGGCAATTGGCCGACCTGGCGCGGTCGGTCGGGGTCGAGATCAAGACCGGGGTGGCGGTCCGGCAGGTCCTGGTCGCGAATGACCGGGTGTCCGGCGTCGTGCTCGAGTCGGGGGATCAGATCGGCTGCCGGGATGTGGTGTCGAGTCTCGATCCCTATCAGTCGTTGCTCGGCCTCGTCGATCCGGTGCACTTGGACCCCGACGTGATTCAGGCGGTTCGCACCATTCGATTCCGGGGCGTCGTCAGCAAGGTGATGGTGGCCCTCGATGGCCTGCCACCGCTTCCGACCGGCTCGGCGGGGCTCGGGGCGATCTCGATTTCGCCGTCGATTCGGTACCTCGAGCGGGCCTTCGACGCGACCAAGTATGGGCACTCTTCCGCCGCGCCGTACGTCGAAGTCCGGTTCCCGTCGGTCGATCATCCTGCGTTGGCGCCGAGTGGCAAGCACGTGGCCATCCTCCATGTTCAGTACACGCCGTATCAGCTCCGGGCGGGGTCCTGGGGTGCCGCGGAGAAGGCTGCGTTAGGCGACCTGGCGGTGGCGACGGTCGATCAGGCCCTGCCCGGCTTTAGCGGGCGGGTGCTTCACCGAACCGTGCTGGCCCCACCCGACATCGAGACCGAATTCGGCCTCCGGGAAGGGGCGATCACCCAGGGTGAAATGACCCTGGATCAGATTCTTTTCATGCGGCCGATCGCCGGCTGGTCGCGGTACGCCACGCCGGTTCCCGGTCTCTTCCTGTGCGGCTCCGGGACTCATCCGGGCGGAGGCGTGACCGGCGCCTCGGGATGGCTCGCGGCTCAAGCGGCGCTCAAGGCGAGGAAGTAGCCATGCCAACGTTTCGGCGGACGGTCGAGAGTTTCCAGCAAGGGTCGTTCACGATGCCGGCCGAGCAGTATCTGTCGCCGGCCGTGTTCGCGGAGGAGGTCGATCGGATCGGCCAGAAGGAATGGCACTGCGTCGGCCGGGCCGAACGGATTGCCAAGCCGGGAGATTACTTCCTCCGCACCGTGGCGGGCGAGCCGCTGATTATCGTCCGGGACCGCCACGGGGTGCCGCGGGCGCATTTCAACATCTGCCGGCATCGCGGGACCCAGCTCTGCGAGAAGGAATCGGGGCATTTCTCCGAGACAATCCAGTGCCCGTATCACGCCTGGACCTACACGACGGACGGCCGCCTGATCGGGGCGCCTCATATGCAAGAGACCGTTGGGTTCGCCAAGGCCGACTACGGGCTCCACCAGGCTCAGCTGGCCGAATGGGAAGGCTTCGTGTTCATCAATCTGGATCCCAAGGCGGCGCCGTTTCAGGAGATCTTTGCCCCGATGATCGGGCGGCTGGCCCGGTTCAACCTGCCGAGTCTCACGATCGGCCGGCGGGTGTCGTACGAGATCAATTCGAACTGGAAACTGGTCTTCCAGAACTACAGCGAGTGCCTCCACTGTCCCACGATTCATCCTGAACTCAACTGCAAGATGCCGTATACGAGCGGCGCCAACGACTTGGTCGAAGGCCGGTACCTCGGCGGATACATGGAACTCACGGAGGGGAACGACAGCGTCACCATGTCCGGCAAGCCGGCGGCGCTGCCGATTGCGGACCTTCCGCCGGCCGACCGGCGCCGGGCCTATTACTACACCCTGATGCCGAATCTGATGCTCAGCATCCACCCCGACTACGTCAACTACTACATGATGTGGCCGGTGTCGGCGGAGAAGTCCGTGGTTGAGAGCGAGTGGCTGTTCCATCCCGACGCTTCCAGCCACCCCTCGTTCAATCCGGAGGATGCCGTCGCGATGTGGGATCTCACCAACCGGCAGGATTGGCACATCACCGAGCAGAGCTTGGCCGGGATCAAATCCCGCCGATACCAACCCGGCCCGTACTCGGCCCGCGAAAGTATCCCGGCGGCGTGGGACCGGGCCTATCTGGCGATGATGGGGCGCTGACGCCTAACGAACCAGGGCGGCTTCCAGCTCTCGGGCCGCGATGGTGGCCAGGGCCAAGTCGCCCTTCAGATCGCCCACCAGTTCCTCGAGCCGGATTCGGGCCGAGCCGGCATCTTCGAGCGCGGCCCCGCGGCCCCGACCCAAGCTTCCCACCAGGTCCAGCAACACCGTCGAGAGCCCGTCTCGGGTTCGTTCAATGTCGGTGAGTTGCTCCCAGTAGCCGGGCGGAACCTGCCGAACCCGGCCGGCTCCCTCTTCCAGTCGCTTCAGCGTGTCGTCGGCCTCGGCCAAGTCGGCGGCGGCGTGCACGGCGGTCGCGACCAGAGGGGCCAGCTGGGTGGTGGCCCGCGCGGCGAGTGCCGGGGTGGCCGCGCGATCGGCCTGGGCGCGGGCGAGCACCAGGACGTCGTCGATAAGGGCCCGAGCTGGACCGGGCGGAATCTGTTGGTAAACGACCGTCAACGTCCCATCGAGTTGCCATTGGCGGGCCCCCGGATAGAGCGTCGGCACCGCGCCGCGGCGGCCGAGGCTTCGCTGACCGGCTCGCCAGAGCACCAGAGCTACGACCGGTGTGGCCCAGTAGAAATGACCGGACGCCGCCTTGCCCGCCATCATGCCCCCGGCGATCACCCCGACGATCAGCAGGACGAAGCTCAGCGGCGGCTGAGTGGCTGGGGGCAGCGCGACTTCGGCTCGGGCGGCTTCCGCGATGGGCTGGCTCG
>JAYTTT010000396.1:0-17985 GCA_043744895.1 Gemmatimonadota bacterium
GACCGGCGCGTTCCTCAAGATTCGGGAACGAGGACGGACCGGGGTCCAATACTTCCGCCGAGGTTCGGCGGCGAGCTTCCTTGCGGTGGGCGACGTGCCGGACGAGGCATTCGAGGGCGTCACGGTGGTCCACCTCACCGGTATTACCCTCGCCCTGAGCGACAGTGCCGGCAAGCTCGTGGCCGACGTGGCCCGGCGAGCCCGAGCCCGCGGGATTGCGGTCACCTTCGACCCGAACTATCGGCCCGCGCTCTGGCCGAGCCCTGAGGCGGCGCGGCAGGTACAGGAGCCGCTCTTGCCGTGGGTCGACTGGTACCTTTGCGGGGAGGACGAGGCTCGGGCGCTCTGGGGCCCGGGCAACGCGGAAGCGCTCGACGCCCGGATCCGCGCGGCCGGTGCGCGCGGGGTCGTGATCCGGCTCGGCGAACGAGGCGCGCTGGTCGGCGGCGCGATCGTGCCTCCGCCCGAGCTCGTTCCCGTTCGGGACGAGATCGGGGCGGGCGACGGGTTTGCAGCCGGGTTCGTTTTCGGGTTGCTTCAGGGAGGCCCGCCGGATGTCTGCGCCCGGATCGGGCATCTCATTGCCGCCCGGGCGCTGCAGGGGACCGGCGATTGGGAGACCCTTCCGCGCTTGAGTGACATCGCCGGCTTACTGCACCGGTCGTGAGCCGCGGCGCCAGGATGTTTCAATGGCACTTGAAAAAAGTCAAGACTTAATTCAAGTTTCATTGAAGGCGACGAGGAGGCTTACTGCGCTACCTGCTTGAAGCGATCCGCGAATTAGCCACGACCCGGTTTGTGTTGCTCAGCGGCCCGCGCCAGGTCGGGAAAACGACCTTGGCGCGAGCGTGGCTCGAACCGTTGGGCGGCCTCTACCTGAATTGGGATGTGCCCGTCGACCGCGCCGCCATCCTGTCGGGGAAATTTCTCGACCGCCCGAGTGTCGCGGCTGCCGTCTTTGACGAACTCCACAAGTACCCCCGCTGGAAGAACTCGCTCAAGGGGCTGTTCGATCGAGCCGCGCCGTATCTTCCTGTCGTCGTGACCGGGAGTGCGCGCCTCGACCTCTTTCAGCGGGGCGGCGACAGCATGTTCGGCCGGTACGAACTCCTTCGGCTCCATCCCTTCTCGGTCGGCGAGTTGGCCCGGGGTGGGTGGGTCCCTCCCCCGAAAGACTGGATGGTCGTGGGCGACCGCAGCGACCATGCGGCGATCTGGGACCGGCTCGAGGTGCGGGGCGGATTTCCCGAGCCCTATTCACGCAACGACAACCGGCAACACCAGCGGTGGAGTACGCGGCGCCGATCGCTGCTGATCCGGGAGGACCTTCGCGACCTGTCACAGGTTCGCCAACTCGCTCTGGTTGAGCACCTGGCGCTGCTGTTGCCTGGACGGGTCGGATCGCCGCTGTCGGTCAATGGGTTGCGGGAGGAACTCGAGGTCGGCCACGATACCGTCGCCAATTGGCTCGACCTGCTCGAACGGCTCTATTTCAGCTATCGGGTCGGGCCCTACAGCAAGCGATTGAGCCGCGCACTCAAGAAGGAACAGAAGCTGTACCTTTGGGACTGGTCCCAACTCGAGGACCCCGGACCCCGGTTCGAGAACATGGTCGCGAGCCACTTGCTCAAGGCCGTCCATGGCTGGTCCGACCTGGGCGACGGCGACTTCGAGCTCCGCTATCTCCGCGACAAGGAAAAGCGGGAGGTGGACTTCCTGATCACCGACAAGGGGCGTCCGGTCGTGTTGATCGAAGCCAAGTTGTCGGACGAGAAGCCCAGTGACGCACTGCTGCACTTCCGTGCGCTACTCGGCGACATCCCAGCGATTCAGGTTATTCGGCGCCCGGGTGTGGATCGGGTCGGACGGGGGTTTCGGGTCGTCTCGGCCGGGCGATTCCTGGCTGGTTTGCTCTGAACCGGGACCCACTCTGGTCGCTCACGACGACCTATTTCGCGATATCTGCGTCAGGAATCTGTCACCTCCCGACCTGAGCCGCCACCTGCGGTTGCTTTGGTCTGGTGCAGCCGGAGGCCGGCAAAGACGGGCGCCGGATCGTGGCGCGAATTGCGAACCTACCGCCGCACCCGGTCGGGTGGTAACATCCAACCAGTCTGATCGACCGCGTTCCCGCCCAAGGAGTCCCGATGCGATCCTGTTTCCTTCTCGGTGTGCTGGTATCGTTGGCATCACCGGCCGCGGCCCAGCCGAAGCTCACTCCCGCCGACATTTTCCAGCTCGAGTACGCGGCCGATCCGCAGATTTCGCCCGATGGCCAGTGGATCGTCTACGTCCGCCAGTGGCAAGACCAAATGACCGACCGGCGCTACTCGAATCTCTGGCTCGTCAAGGCAGACGGTTCCGATCACCGGCCCTTGACCACCGGCAAGTTTTCCGAGTCGCAGCCGCGGTGGTCGCCGGATGGGAAACGGATCGGGTACCTCTCGAACAAGGATGGCGCACCCCAGATCTACGTCCGGTGGATGGATGGCGGCCTGACCCAGGCGGTCACCAACTCGATGAGCCCGCCCAGCACACCGACCTGGTCGCCCGACGGGAACTCGATCGCATTCCTCAGCCTGGTCCGGCAGCCCCCACTCGTCGTGGGGCAGGCCCTCGTCCCGCCGGCGGGCGCCACTTGGGCGGCCCCGCCCAAATACACCGACAAGCTGGTCTTCCGCTTCGACGGCGTCGGCGAAGTCCCGACTGGTTTCGTGCACGTTTTCGTGGTCCCAGCCGAGGGCGGCACGGCCCGCCAGCTCACCAGTGGCGACTTCAACCACGGGGGGACGCCCTACGGTGGAGGCAGTATTGCGTGGACGCCTGACGGCGCCGAGGTCATCATCCCCGCCCGCCGCGGCGAGCGGCCCGAGTGGAATTCGCGCGAGTCCGAACTCTTTGCGGTCGCGGTCAAAGACGGGGCGCTTCGCCGGCTCACCGATCGGTTCGGACCCGACCAGTCACCAGCCGTTTCACCCGATGGCAAGCTGATCGCCTACACCGGATTCGACGACCGGAAGCAGGGGTACCAGAATACGTTGCTCTACCTGATGAATCGGGACGGGTCCGGAAAACGGACTCTCTCCTCGCGGATCGATAACAGCGTCGGAGGTCCGGTCTGGGCCGCCGACGGCAAGGGCGTGTATGTCCAGTACGACGAGCGCGGCAACACCAAGGTTGCCCTGGTCGCGCTCGATGGCGGTTTTCGGGTTGTCGCGAAGGACCTGGGCTCCGGGACGTCCGCCTATTCCGGTGGGAGCTTCAGCGTGTCGAAAGACGGCAGCATCGCCTTCTCGCTCAGCACGTCCTCGCAGCCGTCCGAGGTGGCGTTGGTCCGACCGGCCGCCCCAGCCAAGACGCTCACGGCCATCAACGCCGATATTCTTGGCGATCGGACCATCGGGCAAGTCGAGGAGATCGGGTGGAAGTCCTCGAAGGACAGTCTCCCGATCCAGGGCTGGATCATCAAGCCCCCGGGCTTCGACCCGAGCCGAAAATACCCGATGATCCTCGAAATCCACGGCGGGCCGTTCGCCAATTACGGTGACCGGTTCGACGAGGAGAAGCAGTTGATGGCGGCCGCCGGGTACGTGGTCCTCTACACCAACCCTCGCGGCAGCACCAGCTACGGCGAGAAGTTCGGAAATCTCATCCACCACGCGTATCCCGGCGACGATTTCTACGATCTGAACTCGGGCGTCGATGCGGTCGTTGCCAAGGGGTATGTGGATGCCGAAAACCTGTTCGTCACCGGCGGGAGCGGCGGCGGCGTCCTCACCGCCTGGATGATCGGCCACACCAACCGCTTCAAGGCGGCGCTCGCGTTCTATCCGGTCATCAATTGGGAGAGCTTCTCGCTTACCGCCGACATGGCGCCCTCGTCGGTCAACAACTGGTTTCCCGGCTTTCCGTGGGACAACGTCGAGAACTACGACAAGCGCTCGCTCTTGTCGGTGGTCAAGAACGTCAAGACGCCGACGCTGGTGATGACCGGCGAAGAGGATTTCCGGACCCCGATGTCCGAGTCGGAGCAGTACTACAAGGCGCTCAAGATGCTCGGCGTCGAGTCGGTCTTGGTCCGGGTGCCCGAGGAGCCGCACGGGATTCGTCGCCGGCCGAGCCACGAGGCGTCGAAGATCACCACGCTCGAGGGCTGGTTCACCAAGTTCCGCCGGCTGGTTCCATGAACCTGGCTCGGCTCCGGGTCGCGATTGAAGGGATTCGGCGTGACCCGGAAACGCCGACGGTCGAGGAGTACGCCCGGCGCGGCGTCCCAGTGCTGGTGCATAACGCCCGGCCCGACATCAGTACCGCCGCCGCGCTCGACCGCTTGGATCAGGCCCTCGGCCTGATCGAGCGCCACCTGCCGGACCGGCTGGCCCGGCTCCGGGAAGACTTCACCGCGATCCTGGTGCGGCGGTATCCCTGCCGCGCGGCCTACTACCCCGACCTCGGCGTCTGTGTGATCGAGCTCACGTTTCTCGTCCATCCCGACATCACGCCGGCCCAAGTCGGCGCGTCGATCGTGCACGAGGCCGTGCATGCCCGACTCGGCGCGGCGGGGATCAGAGAGGGATCGCAAGCGGCCGCGGCCGAGGAGGAGCGACTCTGCCGCCAGGCCGAAGTCGAGTTTGGGCTCGCGGTGCCGGGCGGTGAGGCCGTCGTGGAGCGGGCCCGGGCCGCCCTGAGCTTGGCTGACGAGGAAGTAGCGCCTGCGATCGACTGGCAGCTGGCGGCCCAAAGGGTGGCGGAGGTTGACCGGGGACCCCGCTAACATTCGGGCGTCCAGCCGTCGATAATACCGAGGTATGCCGATCCCCAACCAACCGCCTCAACCGGGCGACCGGGCCGTGGTTTCCCCGTGGCAGCCATGGGTGTCCGGTTTCAGGACCGGGCTTGTGATTGCGGTAACAGCGGCGCTTTGCATCGGCGTCTTCTTCGTCTCGATACGCGAGGTGTTGCTCGACGACCTCCGGGCCCACCTCCGGAGCGCCGCCGAAACGGCCGCCGCTCAGATCAGTGCCGATCGCCACGGCGGGCTGACCGACTCAAGCCAGACCGGGTCGCCCGAGTACCTGACCGCCTCGGAGCCCCTGGCCGCTCTGCTCCGGGCCAACCCCGACATCCGGTTTGCCTACACCGGCACGGTCCGCCGCGACTCGATGTTTTTCGGGCTCGATGGTGACCGCACCGCCGAGCGGGCCTACATCGGTCAGCCGGATATCCCAACCGAGGGCGAGGTGACGGTGTCTCGCACTGGGCAGACCGTGGTGGAGCGACAGCCGGGTCGAACGGCCTGGGGGATCGGGATTCGCGCCTACGCCCCAATCGCCGCTGCCGCCGGGGCCTACGTTGGGGTCACCATGGATACCCGGCGTTACGACGCGGCCCTCTCCAAAGTGGGCAACTCGGCCGCGCTCGGATTGGCGGTCGCGCTGCTGCTGGCAGTCGTGGGCGGGTTTCGGGCCGCTCGGGTTGAACGGACCCATCGCCGGGCCGCCGTCGAGATCCTCGAAGCTCGCGGGCTCGCGGCCGCGGCGGCTGAGGATCGGCTCCTCCTGGAGCAACGCCTCCAGGCTAACCAGAAAATGGAGGCACTCGGCACGCTGGCCGGGGGCGTGGCCCACGATTTCAACAATCTTCTCACCGTGATTCTCGGACATGCCGAGATGATTGCCGAGGACGCCCCGGCCGACTCCGGTGCCGGCTCGTCGGCGGGGTCGATCCGAACCGCGGCGGTCCGGGCTCGAGACCTGGTTCGCCGGATCCTGCTGTTTGCCCGCCCCGAGGCCGAAACCCGAACCGCCATCGCCCTCGGGCCGGTCATCGACGAGACCGTCCATCTGCTCCGGGCGACGTTGCCGAGTTCGATTGCGATTGTCTGGAAGGCTCCTCCCGGAGCTCTCGCCTCGGTCGCGGACCGATCGCAGCTTTCCCAGGTTCTCATGAACCTCGGCGTCAACGCGAGCCAGGCTTTTCTGAACGAGCGGGGGACCATCGTGTTCACCCTGGACCAGGTTCAGGTGGGACTCGCCGAGCAGATCCGGCTCGGGCTCGAACCGGGTCGTTACACGCGGATCGTGGTTCGGGACGATGGCATCGGGATTAGCGGGGAGAGCCGGAGCCGGATCTTCGAGCCATTCTTCACCACCAAGGCGGTCGGCAAAGGATCCGGTCTCGGCCTCGCGGTGGCCGACGGGGTGATTCGCGGGCACAGCGGTGCGATCGACGTCGAGACCGAGCCGGGCGCCGGGACGGCGTTCTCGATCTACCTGCCTGCCTCCGATCCGGTCGCCGCCGTCTCGGACGCCGCCCTCGCCCCGCTCCCGAAAGCCAGTCCGGGTGGAGGGCGGCGGGTGCTCCTGCTCGACGACGACACGATGGTGTTGGGAATCCTGGGCCGCATTCTGGGCCGGGCGGGCTACGCGGTAGAGGCCCACGCCGATCCGGTTGCGGCGTTGGTGGCGCTGGAGGCCGATCCTCAGGGGTTCGACCTGCTGCTGACCGATCGGGCGATGCCCGGGCTGTCCGGGCCGGAGGTGGCCCACCGGGCCCGGGCCTTGAATCCGGGCCTTCCAATCATGCTGCTCACCGGGGCCGATCAGCCGGCGGATCAGGAGTCGTCCAGCTTTTCGGCGGTGGTGGTCAAACCGGTCGACAGCGCCGCGCTGCTCCGGACGGTCGAGCGCGTGCTCGGTGCCAAGGCGATGGTTTGAAGCGAGCCCCGGCAGCATGGCTCGGCGCCCTCCTGATCCTGGCGACGCTGCTGGCTTTTTCTCCGATCCTGAACGCCGGATTCACCAACTGGGACGACCCCATCATGGTCACCCAGAACGCCAAGATCACGGGGCTGACTTGGGCCCATCTGGTGACCTTCTTCACCACGTTCCACGAGCGTCTCTATCACCCGCTGGTTCTGATTTCCTATGCGGTCGACTATCGACTGTTCGGGCTCAATCCGCTCGCGTTTCATCTGACCAACCTGGCCTTCCTTCTGGTCAGCACGGTCTTGGTTTTTCGGTTGTTCTCGGCCCTGACGGGGAATCCGCGGGTTGGGTTCGTGACGGCCGCCCTCTTCGGCTTTCACCCAATGCATGTCGAGTCGGTGGCCTGGATCGCGGAGCGGAAGGACGTCGTGTACGCCGCGTTCTATTGGGGATCGCTCCTCAGCTACGTCCTTTATGTCCAGCGGCAACGGCGGTCCTTCTACTGGGCCGGTCTGGCGTTGTTCGTCCTCTCGCTCCTCTCCAAGTCGATGGCGGTGACGCTGCCGCTGGTCTTGGTGTTGATCGACCGGTTCCTCGGGCGGAAGCTCGACCGGTCCGCGATCCTCGAAAAGGTTCCCCACGTCGCGCTCTCGCTCGTCTTCGCGGCCCTCACAGTGGCAGGGCACTATGAACCCGGCGTACGAGGGAAGGAGTTCTCCTTCTCGCTGTTCGCCAATGTCCAGTCGGGGTTCGAGAACCTGATGTTCTATGTCGTCAAGTTCGTCGTGCCGGTCAATCTCGCGGCTTTGTATCCGATGCCCCGAGCAATGGGCGACCTTCCGGCCTGGCTTTTCGTTTGGTCGCCGGTATTGATCGGGCTGTTGGCGGCGACGGCGTACTACGTCGCCCGGGGGTCGAAGCCGGCGGTGTTCGGGTTGCTCTTTTTCCTGATCACGTTCTTGCCGGTGAGCCAGATTCTGCCGGTGGGCCTCAAGATCCCGGCCGACCGGTACTCCTACGTGCCGTACGTGGGGCTCTTCTTCCTGATGGCGTCGCTGGCTGATGCTTTCATGGCGAAGGAGCAGAACGCGGGGCGGCGACTGATGCTGGCCGCCGGGGTGGCTCTGGTGCTGGCCGTAAGTTGGATGGCCACGTTTCGGCGGGTGGGCGTGTGGCATGACAGCGCGACGCTCTGGGAAGACTCGATCGCCAAGCACCCGGTGGCGATGGCCTATCACAATCTCGGATTGGAATACTTCGCCTCGCAAGGAAAACGGGACACGGCCCTGGCGCTCTTTTCGAAGGCCATCGCGGCCGATCCCGGGCTCGCGGCGGCGTGGCTCAACCGTGGCGTGATCTACGGCTCGAAGGGCAACTATGAGCAGGCAATCGCCAACTATAACGAGGCGGAGCGGCTCAACCCGACCCTCGCCGAGGTCTATCTCAACCGGGGAAACTCGTACCTGGCGATTGGGATGGCGGGACGGGCGGTGAAGGACTACTCGGTCGCGGTGGCCCGCCAACCCTCTCGTGTCGAGGCCTGGTACAACCGGGGCAACGCCTACACGGCCGCGCGACAGTACGACCGGGCCATTGCCGACTTTACCCGGGCCCTCATGCTGGCAGACAACTTCGCGATCCACAACAACCGGGGCAATGCCTATTCCTCGGCCGGGGACCTGCCGAAAGCGTTCGACGACTTCAGCCGGGCCATCCTCCTCGAGCCGCTTTCGCCCAACGCGTACTACAACCGGGCCCGGCTGTACGCCACGAACGGGCAACCGGGTCCGGCGCGCACCGACGCGCTTAGGGCCCGTTCGTTGGGGATGAAGATCTCCGATCAGGAGCTGGCGCAGCTGAGTGGGCCCGCCACCACTCGTCCGCCTGGGTTTCGTCCCATGGCGGTACCCTGACGGCGCCGAGGGCCCGGGCGAGTCCGGCCGCGCCGGCCGGCCGGTCCTGGGGTCGCTTGGCGAGGCATCCGAGCACGAGCTGTTCCAGTGCGGGCGGGACCGGCACTCCGGCCCGTTCCGATGGGGGGTCGGCTTCGCATGAAGATGCCTGGCGATGACCTGGAGCGGCGTGTCCGCCTCGAACACCGCCCGACCGGCCAGCAGGAAATATCCGACGCAGCCTAACGCGTAGAGATCCGCCTGACCATCGTACGGCTCGCCGAGGGCCATTGCCGGCGGCATGTAAGCGGGGGTCCCCGGCATCAGCCCGGCGGCCGTTTCCATCGACTGCTCGGCGGAACTTCCCGTCACCGACTTAACCAGCCCGAAATCGAGCACTTTGACGAAATCGGCGTGGAGACCGAGTTGGCCGATATGGATGTTCGCCGGCTTGATGTCTCGGTGGACCAGCCCGTTGGCGTGGGCCTCGCCGAGCGTCATGCCCTCCAAGAGTTCCATCACGATGTAGAGGGTTCCATCGTCGGTCACCCCAAAGTCGTAGAGTGCGACCGTGTGTGGGGACCGGAGATTGGCCGCGACCTGCGCTTCGCGGCGGAACCGCCGGATCGCGAGCTCGGCCGAGCCGCCTCTCCCGGTGGCGATCATCTCGGGTCGAATCAGTTTGATGGCGGCGGGGCGGGCCAGCATCCGGTGGGTGGCCCGATAGACCTCACCCATCCCGCCGCGGCCGAGGAGGTCGCCGAGCTGGTAGCTGCCCAATTCCCGGGCTTTGGCCACCTGCTGACCCAACCGGGTCACCACATGGGCGATGACGGCGGCGATGCCGACCATCATGGAGTCGGGGTAGTGCATCAGGAACACGTCGCCCAGCGAATCGAACCGCCAGGCTCCTCGGGCCCTCGCGATCAGCATCCCGACCGGTTGCATCGACACCGCGATGAGGCCCACGGCGAGGGTCTTTGCCCAGCGTATTGGGCACCATCGCGGCGAACATCAGCACGATGACGCCAATCCAGGTGATCGTTGGCTGAATGACCCAGCCATTCGGCAGCTGGTCCAGATGCCAAGTGATCCCGACGCCCAGCGCTTGGAGCACGAGGTAGCCGAGGCCGAGATCCAGGTGCGGCGGGCATACCGGTACAGCCAGAGCGAGGCGAGGATGCAGACCAGTGCCGTCGCGTCCATCATTCCCATTGCTGCCACCGGGGATCGCCACCGGTCATCGCGCGGATCGCGAGATGATAGGCCGCGGTACCGGTGAGCCAGAGCACCACGGCCATCAGGGCAATGATGGCTAGCCGCTGCGAAGCCGCCCGGAGGAGATCGGGGGGCAGCTGGCGGGGCTGGCTAACGGCGCTCTCGGCATCCGTCGGCGTGGCGCCGGCGATTGGACCGATCCGTCGAGGCATGGGCAGGCGATCAAGCATCGAGGAACCTCCGGAACGGTCGTGGTTTGAGCAACGAGCCTGGGCGTCGTGGTTGCGCCAGGTGAGTCCGGTCTGCTAGCCTTGCGAATCTCCTCTCACGAAGACTCTCGATGACCAACAACGACCTGATCAGCGGCGGCTGGTTGCCTGCGCTCGCCGCCGGCGCCGTTCTGGTGGCGCCGCTCTCCGCGCAGGCGCCCGACGCCGCGCCAATCCGGAAGGCGGCCGCGGCCATGACCTGGCGCGCGATCGGGCCCGCGTTGATGAGTGGCCGGATTGCCGATATCGAGGTCAACCCGCGAGACCAGTCGGTATGGTACGTCGCGGCCGGCTCCGGCGGGGTCTGGAAGACCACGAACGCCGGCACGACCTGGACGCCGGTCTTCGACGACCAGGCCTCTTACTCCATCGGCGAGATCACGCTCGATCCATCCAACCCCGAAGTCGTCTGGGTCGGCACCGGCGAGAACGTCAGCGGACGTCACGTCGGCTGGGGCGATGGCGTCTACCGGAGCCGAGACGGCGGCCGAACCTGGCGCCGGATGGGGCTCCTGAAGTCGGAGCACATCGGCCGGATCCTGGTCCACCCGAAGGATGGGAACGTGATCCTCGTCGCCGCCGAAGGCCCGCTGTGGTCGGCGGGCGGGGAACGGGGCGTTTTCCGCTCCAAGGACGGGGGCGTCACCTGGACCCCGGTGCTCCAGGTCGATGAGAACACCGGGGTGACCGATCTCGAGTTCGATCCTTCCAACCCCGACGTGGTCTATGCCGCCGCGTACCAGCGGCGGCGCCACGTGTGGGGCTTCTTGGCGGGGGGGCCGCAGTCGGGGATCTACAAATCGACCGATGGCGGCACCACGTGGGGGCGAATGGCCACCGGCTTGCCCAAGGGCGACATCGGGAAGATCGGCCTGGCCGTTACCGCGGCCGACCCGAACCTCGTCTACGCGACGATCGAGGCCGGCGACGCAGAGCGGGGCTTCTACCGTTCCCGCGACAAGGGAGAGAGCTGGGAGAAACGAAACTCGTACCTCTCCGGGGGGACCGGACCGCACTACTACCAGGAGATCGAAGCCTCGCCAACCGACCCGAACACGGTCTACCAGATGGACGTGTTTCTTCATGTGACGCGGGACGGCGGCGCCACGTTCGACTACCTCGAAACCGGGAGCGAGAAGCACAGCGACAATCACGCGCTCTGGATCGATCCCGGCAACGGGAGACACTTGCTCGTGGGCACCGACGCCGGCGCTTACCAGAGTTTCGACGAGGGGGCCACCTGGCGGCATTTTCGGAACCTGCCGGTGTCTCAGTTCTACAAGGTGGCCCTCAGCAATACCATTCCGTTCTACCAGGTGCTCGGCGGGGCTCAGGACGAGGGAACGCTCCACGGGCCGTCGCGGACCTTGAACCGTGACGGGATCCGGAACCAAGACTGGTACGTGCCGTTCGGCGCCGATGGCTATGGGGTCGCGATCGACCCCCGCGATGACAACGTCCTCTACCTGATGAGCCAAGAGGGGAACCTCCACCGCAAAGACCGCCGCAATGACGAGGGCCTCAACATCCGGCCGGGGCCCGCCGCCGGCGATCCCCCGGAGCGATGGAACTGGGATTCGCCGATTCTTTTGAGCCCCCACAATCCCGATCGGGTCTATTTCGGCTCGCAGCGACTATGGCGGAGCGACGACCGCGGCACCAGCTGGACGGCAATCAGTGGTGACCTGACCACGGGTGCCAATCGCTACGAGCGGCGCTTCATGGGCCGGGTGTGGAGCGTTGACGCGCTCCACGACAACGGCGCGATGTCGAAGTATGCGACCCTCACCGCGATCAGTGAGTCGCCGGTGAAGGCGGGGGTGCTGGTGGTTGGGACCGACGACGGGCTGGTCCACGTCTCGGTCAATGGCGGGCAGCAATGGACTCCGGCGGGGCCGCTGCCGGGGCTGCCGCCGTTCTCGTTCATCAATCACGTCGAGGCGTCGCTCTTCGACGCCACCACGCTGTTCGTCGTCGCCGATGCCCACAAGACCGGGGACTTTTCGCCCTACCTCTTCGAGAGCCCGGATGGTGGGCGGACCTGGCGGTCGATCGCGGGTGATCTGCCCAAGGGCACGATCGTCTGGAGCCTCCAGCAGGACCATGTCAAGCCCGACCTGTTGTTCGTCGGGACTGAGTTCGGGATCTACTTCACCATCAATCGCGGCGCCAATTGGGTCAAGCTCAGCGGCGGCGTGCCGACGATTTCGTTTCGGGATCTCAAGATCCACCGCCGGGATAACGATCTGGTGGGGGCGAGCTTCGGGCGCGGTTTCTTTGTGCTCGACGACTACGCGCCGTTGCGGGATCTCACCCCGGAGACGTTAAGCGGCGAGGCGCGGCTCTTTCCCGTTCGTGATGCCTGGTGGTTCGTCCCCTCGCAACCGGGGCAGGCGCCCGGCCGTCCGGAAGCTGGCAGCGACGACTTCACCGCCGCCAACCCGCCCATGGGTGCGATCCTGACCTACTACTTGCGCGAGGCGCCGACCACGGCGCGGGAGCGTCGGGAGACCGCCGAGCAGGCGCTTCGCGACGCGGGGAAGGATGCGCCGTTCCCGGGGTTCGACCAACTCCGGGCTGAAGCGATCGAGACCGGACCCCGGGTTCTGATTCGGATTGCCGACTCGGCCGGCCGGCCGGTTCGCTGGGTCGAGGGGGCGAAGGAGGCCGGCCTCCACCGGGTGAATTGGGACCTGCGAGGCCCCCCGCCCGATCCGGTCACCCTGAGCCGGCCCGGGTTCCGGGCCCCCTGGGAGTCGGCCCCGCAAGGGCCCCTGGCGGCTCCGGGCCGCTATTCGGCGGAGTTGCTGATCGTTTCGGCGGCCGGCGCCCGCCGGGTGAGCGAGCCACGGAGCTTCGAGGTCAAGCCGGTACCCAACGCCCTTCCCGGAACCGACTATCGCGCGGTGGCGGCCTTTCAGTACGAGACCAGTGAGTTGATGCGCCGGATCAGCGGTGCGGGCGCCGAGATCGACCGGGCTCGGGAGCGGCTCCGGCATCTGCACGCGGCGTTGGTCGAGGCCCCCCGCGCCGACCCTGGCCTGGTGGTCCGAATCGATTCCCTGACCCGGACCCTCGCGGCGCTCGACCTCCGACTCCGGGGTGATCCGGCCCGCCGCCGGCTCAACGAGTCGGCCGTGCCGTCGATCGAGGGCCGGGTGGGCGAGGTGATCGGCGGCCATTGGGAAACCCGTCAGGCCCCGACGACCACCCAACGGCGCGCGATCGAGACGGCCACGGCCGAGTTTTCGACCGTGGCCCGGGCGGTGTCGCAGGTGATTGGGGGCGATTTGGCGAGGATCGAGGCCGATCTCGAAGCGGCCGGCGCGCCGTGGACGCCGGGGCGGCGGCTACCCGTTCCATGACCACGGCTGAAGGCGCCCCACGGCTCACCTTGGCCGCGCTGTCGCGTGGGTTCCTTGGCGGAGTCGCCCTGGCAGGTGTCGGGCTCCTCGTGGTCGCGGCGCTTCACTTCCGTTCGGTTGGCGACTCGCGGGCGCTGCTCTGGTACGGCATTGCGATTGGGCTCGCCCTCTTCGGCCTGATCGGTCGCCGGCTTCGGCCGGCGTGGCGGGTGACGCTGATGCTGGCGTCGGCAACGACCGTCCTGTCGTTGCTCGCGGGCGAGTGGGCCCTCGAGACGCTCGAGCGACGCCAGGCCGCGAGGGTCCGAGCCGCCGTGGAAAAGTTCACCGGGTTTCCGCGCGATCCTCGCTCGATCCCGGAGGTGGTCCGCGACCTCCAGCGGGCCGGCGTCGCCGCCGTGCCGTCGGTCGTGCCGAAGGTCATGCTCGACTACACCAGCCCGGGGACGCTGCCGGGCCTCGCCTTCACGGCTCCCTTCATGCCGCTGACCGGCGTATCGCGCGCCGAGACGGTCCAGCTCTGCAACGAGGACGGGCGGTACCAGCGCTATCGCAGCGATCGCTACGGGTTCAACAACCCCGATACCGTGTGGGCTACGATTGGGCGGCGACTGGTGCTGATCGGGGACTCGTTTGTCCACGGTTACTGCGTTCCGTCGGACAGTACCTTGCCGAGCTTTCTTCGTCAGGGCTGGCCCGCCACGATCAGCCTGGGTGCCGGCGGCAGCGGCCCCCTTTCGGAGCTTGGCATCCTGACCGAGTACGGCCAGGTGGCGCGGCCGGCGGTCATCCTCTGGGTCTACTTCGAGAACGACTTGTCGGATCTGGCCTTCGAGCGGGGGTTGCCTAACGTGGCCCGGTATCTGAACCCCGGTTTCAGTCAGAAGCTCGCGGAGCGCCAGGAGGCGGTTGACAGCAGCCTTCAGGATTGGATTGCCGCGCTGTATGCCCGCGGATTGGCACCGGATCCGTTGGCGGTCGGCGGCGGCTGGCGGGCGCTCGCGACCCTCAAGTCGCTCCGCGCCCTCGTTGGGCGGGTTCGCCAGGGGAAGCCGGCAGACCCCCGCGACCAAATCCCCCTCTTTCGTCAGGTTCTGGCTCGGGCCATCGAGCGGGCCGACACCCTGCAGGCCCGGATCGTGTTCGTCTTTCTGCCCTCGTGGGAACGGGTTTTCCTGCCACCGGCGCCCACTGACCTCGGGCGCCCGGAGGTGCTCGCGACGGTCCGGAGCCTTGGACTCCCGATCATCGACCTAGCGCCGGCGTTCGCTCGCCATCCGGATCGGGAACGGCTCTTCGGGCGCCGAGGGATCGCGAACGCCCACTACAGCCCTTTGGGCTACGGGTTCGCGGCTGCCCTCATCCGGCAGGCACTCGACACCTTGCCCGGTGGTCGTCCCGATTGACGGCCCTGCCGACCGGGCGGCAGCGCAACTGCATGTAGCAACGAGACATACGCAACGCACCAAGGGTCGCCAGGGAGCCGATTTGGCACGGACATTGCTCATTCGGGCCACCGTAGCGAAGCTTTACCCGGGGCCCTTTTATTCCGGGCGCAGATCGCACCGTTTCCACCTCAAACCCTGACCCCGGCGCAGCCCATGCCAGCACCGAACCTGATCGCCGCGCCCGATGGTCGCGAAATCATCACTCGCACCCGGCGGATTGCTGCTGAGGTCGCCGCCAAGCACGCCGCCGACGTCGATGCCAAGTCGCGGTTTCCGGCGGAGACCTTCGAGGCCATTCGTGACGCCCGCCTCCTCTCGGCCCTCGTCCCAGTCGAACTCGGCGGCTCCGAGGCCTCAATGCGCGACCTCGCGGAGAGCTGCACCATCCTCGGCCAGGTCTGCGGCTCGAGCGCCATGATTCTGGCAATGCATCACATCCAGGTGGCCTGCGTCGTTCGCCACGCTCGCTCGTCGCCGTTCTTCGAGTCCTATCTGCGAGAGATCGCCGAGAAGCAGATCTTGATGGCGTCGGTCACCTCCGAGGTCGGCATCGGTGGCGATACCCGCTCCAGCATCTGTGCCGTCGAACGTGCGAACGGGCGATTCAGCCTGGTCAAAGACGCGACCACCGTCTCGTACGGTGACCACGCGGAGGACCTCCTGGTGACCTGCCGCCGAGCCCCGGACGCGGTGCCGAGCGATCAGGTGCTCGTGCTGATCCGACGGGGCGACTACACCCTCGAGCGCAAGGGCGTCTGGGACACCCTCGGGATGCGGGGTACTTGCAGCCCGCCGTTCAAGGTCACCTCGGCCGGCCCCGTCGAGCAGATCATCCCCGGCTCGTATGCGGACTCCTCCGCTGAGTCGATGGTGCCCTACTCGCATATTCTCTGGGCGGGCCTCTGGATGGGCCTGGCGACGGATGCGGTGAACCGGGCGGCCGGCTTCGTCCGGGCCGAGGCGCGCCGGAAGCCCGGCACCACTCCGCCGACCGCTACCCGTCTGGCCGAGGCGTCCGTCATGCTCCAGGCCATGCGTAGCAACGTCGTGGCGGCTGCGGCCGATTTCGATGCGCTCGGCGACGACCGGGAGCCGCTCAAGACGATGGCGTGGGCGTTGCGATTCAACAATCTCAAGATTGCCGCCTCCGAAGCCGCGCCGCAGATCGTCCACCAGGCCCTCCAGATCATCGGGATCATGGGCTACAAGAACGACAGTCCCTTCAGCGTCGGCCGCCACTACCGCGATAGCTTGTCGGCCGCGCTGATGGTCGGCAATGAACGAATCCTCGCCAAGAGCGCCTCGATGCTGCTCGTGGCCAAAGGCGAGTAGGCACGGCCCGGATGCCGGCTTACGACGCCGAAACCTTCTACCGCGAGTTGGTCAGCCACGGGCTCGTGATTCCCGCCGGTCCGCTCGGGGCCTTCGGGCGCGGACCGGTGTTCGAGGACGTCCTCGAGGCGATGGACGCCCTGATCGTGCGATCGGCGAAGGCGGACGGGGTCGAATCGATGACCTTCCCGCCGGTGATCGACAAGATGATCATCGAGCGGACCGGCTACATGGACTCGTTCCCCAACCTGTGCGGGGCGATCCACAGCTTCCTCGGCACCGAACGGGAGGCCCGGGCCCTTTCTCAGCGGATCACCGAAGGGCGGCCCTGGGGAGACGCGTTAGGCCAGACCGACGTGGTGCTCAATCCGGCGGCGTGCTATCCCTTCTACCCGACCTGTACCGGTACGGTTCCCGAAGCCGGCCGGCACGTCACGATGCTCGCCTGGGTGTACCGGCAGGAGCCGTCGCTCGAGCCGACCCGGATGCGTTCGTTCCGGGTCCGCGAGTTCATCCGGATCGGGACCCCGGCTGTGGTCGTCGCGTGGCGGGATCAGTGGCTCGACCGCGGGGTGGCGATGCTCAGATCCCTTGAGTTGGCGGCCAAACCGGACGTCGCGGCCGACCCGTTCTTCGGCCGGGGGGGTAAGATCCTCGCGGCCGGCCAGATCGAGCAGAAGCTCAAGTTCGAGGTCTTGATCCCGGTCATCTCCGAGGAGCACCCGACCGCTTGCTGCTCCTTCAACTATCACCAGGACAAATTCGGTTCGGCCTTCGACATCAAGCTTCCGAATGGTGACACGGCCCATTCGGCTTGCCTCGGCTTCGGTCTCGAGCGCGTGGTGATGGCGTTGTTCAAGACCCACGGCTTCGACCCCAAGGGTTGGCCCGCGGGGGTGCGGGCCCGGCTCTGGCCGTGACCCGCCGGCTGGTGATCAAGGGCCTTACCGCAGCCGACTATCCGAGGCACACGGTCCACGCCGCCGACCGGCTCTGGGTCGAGAAAAACTGCTACGTGGACGTCATCATCGAGATGCTCCACGCGTTGGGACTCGAGCCGCTGGCGGCGATGGGTTTTTGCGCGGCGATCGACTTCGAAGGAGACAACTTCACCTTTTTCAAGCCGAACCATGAAGAACTTCGCCTGCTCTACGGGGTCGACCTCCAGGAACTGAATGTCTGGCTTCCGTTGCTTGAGCACGCCAACCATCATCTTGGCGAGGGGAAGTTCATCAGTACCGAAGCAGACTCGTTCTGGCTCCCGGACACGGTGGGAACGGACTACCGGACCAATCACGTCAAATCGACGATCATTCTCGCCGACCTCGACGAAGGCTCCCGGCGGCTTGGCTACTTCCACAATGCCGGCTACTTCGAGCTTGGCGGCGACGACTTCGAGCGGTTGTTTCGGATTGGGGCGGCGCCGGACCCGACCTTCCTGCCGTTGTTTGCAGAGCTGGTGCGGGTGGACCGGATGATTCGCCGGCCGACGGATGCATTGGCCGCGATGGCTGCGGCCCGGCTTCCGGTCCATCTCGGCCGCCGCCCGGCCGACAACCCGGTGCGCCGGTTCCAGGCGCGGTTTGAGCGGGAGTTGCTTCGGATGCAGGAACTCGGTCTCGCTTCCTATCACCCGTGGGCCTTCGCGACCACCCGCCAGCTGGGGGCGTCGGCGGAGTTGTTGTCGATGCACTTACGGTGGCTCGCCGATGCGGGGTCCGTCGAGGGGCTGGGTGCGGCCCCCGATGATTTCC
>JAYTTT010000397.1:0-4569 GCA_043744895.1 Gemmatimonadota bacterium
TCCCCTTCCCAGTCGGCCGCCACCCCGACCACCGGATTGCGTCCGAATTGGCCCGCGATGCGTGTTACTTGGCTGGGCTCGAGAAGTATCCGGCCGGCGGCGAGCCCCACCGGCCCTTCAAAATCCTCTATGCCCTGGCCTATCGGGAAGATCCGGTCAAACCGAGTTTCGTGGTCGACATCAGCGCGCAGTTCGACCGCAAGCTCGCGGCAATTCGCTGCTATGCGAGCCAGTTCGACGGGGCCGTCTCGGCGGGCGAGATCTTTCCCACCGGACAGGACCTTTATGCGCTAGTCGGGACCCAGAACGCCCACTACGGCTCTTTGATCCGGTCGCGGTTCGGCGAGCCATTCTTCACCCACGAAACCGTGCTGGTGGACGATGTGGTCACCCTCGGAGTCGCCAGCATTTAGGCTCTAACCCTGCCCGCTGCAACACGTTATAATGGTTGAATGCGGACTAACGTCTACCTCGACCATGCCGCCACCACCCCGGTTCGCCCCGAAGTCCTGGAGGCGATGCTGCCGTATTTCGGCGCCACCGCGTTCGGCAACCCGTCGAGCGCCCATCGGTTCGGCCGCACCGCCCGCGCCGGTCTTGAGCAGGCTCGCCGCGAGGTAGCCGAGGCCGTCGGGGCCGAGCCAAGCCAGGTCATTTTCACCTCGGGCGGAACCGAAGCCGACAATCTGGCCATCATCGGCACCGCCTTGGCCGCCCGGGACCGGGGAGCCCCGATGCGGATCCTCACCACGGCCACCGAACACAAGGCCATCCTGGCCGCCGCCCACCAGGTCGTGAAGCTCGGCGGCTCCGAGGAGATTCTCCCGGTCGCCCATTCCGGTTTGGTCGACCTGGTCGCGTTCGAGCGAGCGCTGGCACAGCGGCCGGCGGTCGTGTCGGTCATGTGGGTCAACAACGAGACCGGGGTCCGTCAGCCGGTCGAGACGATCGCCGCCCGCTGTGCCGACGCCGGGGTGCCGTTCCACTCCGACGCCGTCCAGGCTTTCGGCAAGATCGGGCTCTCCCTCACCGAAACGCCCTGCACGTTCCTGACCCTGTCGGGGCACAAGATCGGGGCTCCCAAGGGCGTGGGGGCCCTGGTAGTGCGGGATCGGAAGGCGGTCGATGCCATCATCCACGGCGGCGGCCAACAGTTCGGGATCCGGCCGGGCACCGAGAACGTCGCGGGGGCCGTCGCGTTGGGCCGGGCCGCCGCCTTGGCCGCATTGGAGGTCGGGACCGAGTCGGTACGGCTGGCCGCCCTTCGGGACTCCCTGGCGGCCTCCCTGAAGGCCCTGATCCCGGATTTGGTCGTCAACGGGGCGGAGGCACCCCGAGCGCCTCACGTCCTCAACGTGGCGGTCCCCGGCGGCGACAACGAGGCGCTGCTGATGCACCTCGACCTGGCCGGGATCGCGGCGTCGGGTGGGTCGGCGTGTTCCACCGGGGCCCGAGAACCGTCCCATGTGCTCATGGCCATGGGCTTGCAGCCGAATCTGGCCCTGGGTTCGGTCCGGTTCAGCTTCGGGCATGAAACGACGGAGCAGGATACGGCACGGCTGGTCGCCGTGTTTCCAGGAGTCGTCGAGAAAGTGCGGCAACTTGCAGCGGTGCTGGGACGTGCCTGAGAAGATCTTGGTCGCGATGTCCGGCGGGGTCGACAGTTCGGTCGCCGCCGCTCTGCTCGTCGAGCAGGGTCATCAGGTCGTGGGCGCCACCATGAAGCTGTTCTGCTATGGTGACACGGTCCCCGATCGCCCCTGCTGCTCGCTCGATTCGATCAACGACGCCAAGGACGTGGCCCACCGCCTGGGCATTCCGCACTATGTCTTGAACTTCGAAGATCGGTTCAGCCAGCAGGTCATCCGGAATTTTGTCGACGAATACAGCCGGGGCCGGACCCCGATCCCCTGTGTCCGGTGCAATTCCTTCACCAAATTCAGAGATCTGCTGGCCCACGCCGATGCCCTCGGGTGTGACGGGATCGCCACCGGCCACTACGCCGTGGCCCGCGAGGGAGCCCTGTTCCGGGGCACCGACCGGAACAAGGACCAGAGCTACTTCCTTTGGGGCATTCAGCGCGAGGTAGTGGCCCGGATGCGGACGCCGGTCGGCGAACTCAGCAAGGCGGAAACCCGGAACTACGCCCGCTGGCTTGGCCTCTCCACTGCCGACAAGAAAGAGTCGGTCGAAATCTGTTTCGTGCCGGACGACGACTACGCCGGGGTCCTCGAGCAGCATTTGCCGGCCGACGCCCCCGCCCTGTCACCCGGTCCCTTGGTCACGACCTCGGGCCAATCGATCGGTGAGCACCAGGGTTTTGCCCGCTACACCATCGGCCAGCGCCGAGGGCTCCCGGGCGGCTCGCCGTTGCCCCTCTATGTAGTCGGGATTCGGCCCGCCGATCGGGCCGTCGTGGTCGGCACCGCCGCCGAACTCGAGGGCTGGGTGGTTCGGCTGGCGGAAATGAACTGGCTCGCCGAGCCGCTCGGCCCCGGCGCGTCGTGCCAGGTTCAGATCCGGTACCGGAGCCAGGCCGTGCCCGCCCGGATTCGGTCGATCGAGGCCGAAATCGTCACCCTCGATCTCGAAGTCCCGGCCCGGGCCATTACGCCGGGGCAGTCAGGGGTTCTGTATGCGGAAACCGGCCAAGTGTTGGGTGGAGGAGTGATCGAATGAGAGCGATTGGGTATTTCGGCGTCGGGCTTGGACTGGTCGGCGGTTTGAGCGCCCAGGATCGACGGCCCCTCACGGTCGAAGATTTTCTCCGGATCGGGATCGTCGGCGGCCCCCAGATCTCGCCGAACGGCTCCCTGGTGGCCTATACCATCACGACGCCCTCGCTCACGGATAATCGGAATGTGTCCCGGCTCCGGTTGGTCGATCTGGTGGCCGGCACCAGCCGGGAGCTGACCAGCGGACCCGGCTCGGACCAGTCACCTCGGTGGGCCAAGGATGGCCGGACCCTCGCGTTCCTCTCGAACCGGAACGGGACCTCGCAAGTCTGGCGGATTCGAATCGACGGCGGCGAGCCGAGCCCAATCACCTCGATCGCCACCGGGGTCAACGAGTTCTGGTGGTCGCCCGACACCACGGCGGTGTTCGTCAGCTCCGATCTCAAATGGCCGGAGGTGAGCGAACTCGACGCCCGCCACAACGACTACCCTACCAGCGCGCGGCTCTTCACCGGACTCTTCTATCGCCACTGGAATGAATGGCGCGCGGGCACTCGGCAACACTTGTTCCGGTTCGATCTGGCCACCGGCCGCGCCACCGACCTGACGCCGTTCGACCGCGACGTGCCGACCCTCGCCCTCGGCGGCCAGGACGTCGCGATCTCGCCGTTAGGCACCGAGATGGCGATCGTATACAACCCGGACTCGGTGGTCGCCACCAGCACCAACAACGAGATCTTCCTGATCGGCCCCGATGGGACCGGGATGGTCCCGATGACCGACGCCCCCGGCAACGATCACAGCCCGAGCTACTCGCCCAACGCCCGGTGGATAACCTATTTGACGATGGCGACCCCCGGCTTCGAGGCCGATCGCCAGCAGATTGTCCTCTACGATCGGGCCACCGGGGAGCGGAAGCCGATCGCCCCAGAGTGGGACCGGAGCGTCCAGAGCCTGACCTGGGCCCCCGATTCGCGCTCCGTGGTCGCCGTGGTCGAGGAACGCGGCGGGCAGAACCTGTACCGGGTTACCATCCCCGCCGGCCAGCGGACCCTGCTCGTGGCCGGCGGCGTCAACAGCAATCCCCAGTTCACCCCGGCCGGCGACGGCATGGTCTTCCTCCGCCAGTCGGCCACCCAGCCACCGGAGCTCTTCCTGATCCGCTTCGACGGTAAACCGATCCGGCAATTGACCCAGACCAACTCGCTCACCCTGGCGGGCATCGATCAGAAACCGGCGCTGCCGTTCGGCTTCGTCGGAGCCAAGGGCGACAGTGTCTTCGGCTACCTGATCAAGCCGCCGGGGTTCGACTCGACCAAGAAGTACCCGGTCGCCTACTTGATCCATGGCGGCCCGCAAGGCGCGTGGCTCGACACCTGGCACCTCCGCTGGAACTACAGCCTCTTCGCCTCCCGGGGCTACGTCGTGGCAGCCGTCAATTTCCACGGCTCCACCGGGTACGGCCAAGCATTCACCAACAGCATTTCCAAGCACTGGGGCGATCTGCCCTATCAGGATCTGATGAAGGGGGTCGACTACCTCGCGTCCCTGCCCTATGTCGACGCCGCCCGGATCGGCGCGGCGGGGGCATCGTACGGCGGGTACATGATTTATTGGATGGCCGGTCATACCGACAGGTTCAAAGCGCTGATTGCCCACGACGGGATCTACAACACCGAGAGCATGGCAGGCACCACCGAGGAGCAGTGGTTTCCGATCTGGGAGTTCGGTGGGCCGCTGACGGCGCCCGAGTCCCGGACCCTGCTCGCCCAATGGTCGCCCGCCAATTTCGTGACCCAGTGGAAGACCCCCATGCTCATTGTCCATGGGCAACAGGATTTTCGGGTCGACGTTTCCGAGGGATACCAGGCCTTCACCGCCCTGCAATTGCGGC
>JAYTTT010000398.1:0-4556 GCA_043744895.1 Gemmatimonadota bacterium
ATGCCCGGCAGGATCGGAAGGACCAGCCCCGGGTCGCGATCAGTGCCAAACTGATGGCCAATATGGTATCGATCGCCGGGGCCGATCGGGTTTTGGCGATCGACTTCCATCAGCACCAGATGCAGGGATTTTTTGACCTGCCGGTCGATCACTTGTACGCAGCACCGGTGTTCGTGAACCACTACCGGCAGAAGGACCTGAAGGATCTCGTCGTGGTGGCGTCGGACGCGGGCGGAGCGAAGATGGCGCGGAGCTTTGCCAAGCGCCTCAACGCTACGTTCGGGATCATCGACAAACGGCGAACGGCGGCCAACGTCGCCGAGGTCGTGAACGTCATCGGCGACGTCAATGGGAAAGACGTCTTGATTCCCGACGACATGATCGACACCGGCGGCACTATGACCGAGGCGATCGTGGCCCTGAAGCGGCTGGGCGCGCGGGATATCTATGTCTGCGCCACGCACGCCCTGCTCAGCGGGCCGGCCGTCGAGCGGTTTATGAATTCGCCGGTCAAGGAGGTCACGGTCACCAACTCGATCGCGATCCCGGAGTCGAAGCAGTTCGACAAGCTTAGAGTTCTCTCGATCGCCGGCCTGCTGGCCAAGGCGGTTGGATATACCCACAGCGACCAGTCGGTCAGTTCGCTGTTCGATTGATCCTGACGGACGAGGCACTACATGGCTAAAGCAGCTCTTCTCAGCGCGAACACGCGCAGCGTCGCCGGCAAAGGCGCCGCCCGCTCCCTCCGCCGCATCGGAAAAATCCCCGCGGTCGTCTACGGACGCGGCCGGGTGGCCGAGTCGCTCGAACTTGACGCGGTGGCCCTCGAACGGTTGCTGACCAAGGTCCGGGCCGGCAACACGATCCTCGACGTCACCGTCGCGGACCGGCAGCCGATCAAGGCCCTGATTCGCGAAATCCAGCGAAACCCGGTGCGCCCGAGCGACATCCTCCACGTCGATCTCTACGAGGTGCACGCCGACGAGCTCATCGCCGTCGAGGTCCCGCTCAAGTTCGTCGGAACGGCCGAAGGAGTCCGGAACAGCGGCGGCGTCTTCGAGGCCGCGTTGCACCAAATCGAGATCAAGGTCCTGCCGGGCGACATCCCGGAGTTCGTCGAGGTCGACGTGACCACCCTCAGCCTCGGGCAGTCCCGCCACGTCAGCGATTTGGTGGCGGGCAAGTTCGAGATCATGACCGACGGGGCTGTCACCATCTGCCTCGTGGTGGCGCCGAAGGCCGAGGAAGTCGCGCCGGCCGTGGTGGCCGATGCCACGCCATCGTCGGAACCGGAACTCATTCGCAAGCCCAAGGCCTCCGACGAGGAAGAGGGCGCCAAGAAGGACTAGGCCCTGCGGACCATCATTGGACTGGGCAATCCTGGCCCGGAGTACGATGGAACGCGACACAACGCGGGGTTTGCGTTGGCCGACCATCTTGCGGCCCGCTGGGCGCTGGGCCCGTTTCGGCGAGATGGGTCGGCCCGGGTCGTTCGGGGGTCGGCTCGGGGGCGGCCGGTTGAGCTGATCAAGCCGCAGACCTACATGAACCGGAGTGGCGGCGTTCTCGGGCCGCTCCGGGCCAGGCTGGGGTTCGATCCGAGCCAGGACTTGCTGGTGCTGGTCGATGACGTCGCGCTGCCGGTGGGCCGGTTCCGGCTTCGAACTAAGGGGTCAGCCGGAGGTCACAACGGGCTGAAAAGCCTCGAGGGAGCGATCCGAAGCCAGGATTACCCCCGGCTTCGGATCGGAGTCGGACCGCTCCCGCCGGAGTACCACGACATGGCCGATTTCGTCCTCGGTGGCTTCGATGCCGAGGAGGCCCGCACGATAGAATCACTGCTCGATCCGATGGCCGATGCCGTCGAATGCTGGCTGTCCGACGGGATCGAAACCGCGATGACCCGATACAACAAGAACCCGAAGCCGCCTGAGCCCTGACCCCACCCAGATTGGCCTCTCTCATGATGTCGAACCTCACGCTCTATGCCCTGATCATCGGCCTCGTTGGTCTGGTCGCCACGTTCCTGACGTTCGCGGGCATCCGCCAGAAGCCGGCCGGTTCCGAAGTCATGCGAGACCTCGCCGAGCAAATCCACATCGGCGCCATGGCGTTCCTGAAGGCGGAATACAAGTTTCTGCTTCCGTTCATTCTTGTCGTCGCCGGGCTCCTGTCTTGGGCCATCGATCCCAAAACGGGAATTGCCTATGTCTTCGGCGGCCTCTGCTCGATCCTGGCCGGGTGGGTCGGGATGCAAGGCGCCACCAAGGCCAACGTCCGCACCGCCGAAGCGGCCCGCGCCTCCGGCCAAGCGGCCGCGCTCCGGATTGCCTTCTCGGGCGGCGCGGTCATGGGCCTAGCCGTCGCATCGCTCGGCCTGGTCGGGGTCGCCATCGTGTTCATGTTCCTCGGACCCGCGGAGGCTGCTACCAACGCCAAGGTGTTCTCCCAGATCATCTCGGGCTACGCGATGGGTGCCTCATCGATTGCCCTGTTCGCCCGCGTCGGCGGCGGGATCTTCACCAAGGCGGCCGACGTCGGTGCCGACCTGGTGGGGAAGGTCGAAGCCGGGATTCCCGAGGACGACCCCCGGAACCCCGCCACTATTGCCGACAACGTCGGTGACAACGTGGGTGACGTCGCCGGCCTCGGAGCCGATATCTTCGAGAGCTATGTCGGCGCCATCATCGCCACGGTGGCGTTGGCGGCGACCTCGACCCTCATCACCGATGGCAATCGGATGACCGCCATGCTGCTGCCGGTGGCCTATACAGCGGCCGGCCTGGTCGCGTCGCTGATCGGGATCCTGACTATGCGGCTTCTGGCGGGGGGCAACCCGGCCAACGCTCTCCGGTTGGTGACCTTCATTGCCGCTGGACTCTTTCTGGTCTTTGCCTACATCCTCACCGGCATGATGCCCCTCGGAATGATCAGCGAGGCGGGAGTCGCCTTCCCGGTCTACGGTCCCTTCTGGTCAGTCGTCGCCGGCACCGTCGCCGGCATCTTGATCGGGCTCGCCACCGAGTACTACACGTCGAGTAAGCCAGTGGAACGAATCGCGGAAGCCTCGAAAACCGGCGCGGCCACCAACTTGATCGCCGGCCTCGCCGTCGGGATGCAGTCGTGCATCATCCCGGTCCTCCTGATCTGCGGGGCGATCTACTTCTCGTACGAGATGGCCGGACTGTACGGGATCTCGATTGCCGCCGTGGGCATGCTCGCCACCGTGGGCGTCACGATGACGGTCGATGCCTATGGGCCGATTTCGGACAACGCCGGTGGCATCGCGGAAATGAGCCATCTCGGCAAAGAGGTCCGGAAGATTACCGACGGCCTCGATGCGTTAGGCAACACCACCGCGGCCATCGGCAAGGGCTTCGCCATCGGCTCGGCGGCCCTGACCGCTCTGGCCCTCTTTAGCGCCTATGCCGCCGCGGTCGGACTGAACGTGACCGGGCTCAACCTGATCGACCCGATGGTCGTGATCGGCTTGTTCATCGGCGGGGTCATGCCGTTCTTCATCGGGGCCTCGACGATGACCGCGGTCGGCCGGGCGGCTCAGGGTATGGTCGAGGAGGTCCGCCGGCAGTTCCGGGAAATTCCCGGCCTGCTTGAAGGCAAGCCGGGCGTCAAGCCCGACAGCGCCCGTTGCGTCGAGATCTCGACCAACGCCGCACTCCGGGAAATGATTGTTCCGGGCATTTCCGCGCTGCTGTTGCCGGTCGTCGTCGGGGCGCTGTTGGGTGTCAAGGCCCTCGGCGGGCTCCTGGCCGGCGCCACCGTGACCGGCGTGATGATGGCCCTATTCATGGCCAACGCCGGTGGCGCATGGGACAATGCCAAGAAATACATCGAAGGCGGCGCCCATGGGGGCAAGGGTTCGGACCCCCATAAGGCCGCCGTGGTCGGCGATACGGTTGGCGACCCGTTCAAGGACACCTCCGGACCAGCCATGAACATCTTGATCAAGCTGATGAGCGTCGTCTCGCTGGTGCTGGCGCCGTGGTTCGCGAGCCTGCACAAATGACCGCCCACTAGCCGCCTGACCAGGACGCTGTCGATGCTCACAATCGTCTCCGTAATTCCCCCGATCGCAATCACCGGTCTGGTGTTGGCCATCCTCCTCTATTGGCATATCACTCGCCAGCCGGCCGGCGGCGAAGCTACGGTCCGAATTGCCCGATTGATCGAATCGGGCGCCATGGCCTTTCTCCGGCGGCAATACTTGGCGCTGCTCCCGGTGCTGTTGGTGGTGGCTTGGCTGCTCTCGGCTACGGTGGGTTGGCGGATCGGTGGGGCATATATCCTCGGCGGGCTGAGTTCGGTCCTCGCCGGGTTTCTCGGCATGAAGGCCGCCACCAAAACCAACGTCCGAACCACCGAGGCAGCCCGAGCGCACGGCACGTCCCGAGCCTTGCTGATGGCCTTCAACGGGGGCGCGGTCATGGGCCTATCGGTGGCGTCGCTCGGGCTGTTGGGCCTTGGCGTTCTGGCAATCCTCCTGCTCAAGTCGAGCGGGGGCGGCGAACTCAACCCTGGCCAGCTCGTGGGCTTCA
>JAYTTT010000399.1:0-4541 GCA_043744895.1 Gemmatimonadota bacterium
CCGGGCCCCGCATCAGGAACCCAAAACGGCGAGCCCGCGGCGCTGGCCCGGGTCCGCCTCCTCCGCCGGTTCGGACTCAACGTGGAGGCCCGGTTCGAACTCGACGCCTATGCGGCCGCCGCCGGTGCCGCGCCCGAATCCTTGGCGGCAACCGCCACCGCCTTGGCCGCATCCGAGTGGCATAGCCGCGCCATGCGAGTGGCCGAACGAGCGATTGAACGGGGTGCCGGACTCGACCGGTCGATCGCGACGCTGCTCTATCCCCTCCCCTACGAGTTCCTCCTTCGAAGCGAAGCCCTCCGGTCGGGGCTCGACCCAATGCTCGCCGCCGGGGTCATTCGGCAGGAATCGCTCTTCGACCCCGAGGCCCGTTCGGTTGCCGATGCCCGCGGGCTGATGCAGGTGGTCCCCTCGGTCGGAGCCGAGTTGGCCCGCCGCGCCGCCCTGCCCGAGTGGGACCCGGTGCTGCTCTACCAGCCGGACGTGAACCTCGACTTCGGGATCGAGCACCTGGCCGAGGCCCTCGAGCGGCTCCGGTGGCCCGAGCGAGCCTTGGCCGCCTACAACGCCGGCCTCGACCGGGTCAACCGGTGGCAGTCGATTCGGGGCGTCGATCAGGACCCCGAGATCTTCGTCGAGCGAATTCCCTTCACCGAAACCCGGGACTACGTCCGGAAAGTGCTCCGGAACGTCGCGATGTACCACGCCTTGTATCCCAAGGCTGGTTCGTGACCCACGATCCCTACCAGGCGCTCCGCCACTCCGCTTTCCGCCGGTTCGTCGCCGGCCACATCCTGGCGGTGCTCGGCCAAGGAATGCTGGCCGTGACGATCGGCTGGGAGATCTACGAACGAACCCGCTCGACTTGGGCCCTCGGCATGGTCGGATTGGCTCAGGTTGTGCCGCTGATCCTCTTGATCCTGCCGGCCGGGCAACTGGCCGATTCGTCCGACCGGCGGCGGTTGCTGATCATGGCCGAGGCCACCATCGGAGTGGCGGCGTTAGGACTGTGGGCCGCGTCACGGTGGCAGGCCCCGATCGAGGTGTACTACGGACTGCTGGCGCTCTACGGAGCCGCCCGTACCTTCCAGCTGCCGGCCAAACAGGCCATCATGCCGAACCTGGTGCCGTTAGGCGCGCTCCAGAACGCCGTGGCCTGGAACAGCGGCGGCTGGCAAGGAGCCGACATGATCGGACCGGCCTTGGGGGGCTTCATCATTCATTGGGCCGGCCCCGGCGCCGTCTACGCCCTCTGCGCGGGCACGGCCTTCCTCTTCATGGCGCTGATCAGCCGGATCGAGGTTCGGGGACCGGCCCCGGGCAGCCGTCCGGTGTCATGGCATGGGTTCCTCGAAGGGATTCATTTCGTCCGCCGGTCGCCGGTGTTGCTGGCGGCCATGTCGCTCGATCTGTTCGCGGTCCTCCTCGGCGGCGTGGTCGCGCTCTTGCCGGTGTTCGCCAAGGAAATCCTCCTGGTTGGGCCGGTCGGGCTCGGTTGGCTTCGGGCCGCCCAATCGTTCGGAGCCGTTCTGGTGTCGGTGGCCCTGGCTCACCGGCCCCCGTTTAAGCGGGCCGGCCGCACCCTCTTGGGCTCGGTGGCCGGGTTCGGCCTTGCCATCGTGGTGTTCGGCTTCTCGCGGAACTACCTCCTCTCGGTCGCGATGTTGTTCCTGGCCGGCGGATTCGACGCCATCAGCGTGGTCATCCGGCTGGCGCTCACTCAGCTCCATACCCCAGACGAGTTACGGGGGCGAGTGTCAGCGGTCAACAGCCTCTTCATCGGAATGTCGAACGAGCTGGGCGAGGCGGAATCGGGAATGCTCGCCAGCTGGATCGGGCCGGTCGGCGCCGTCATCGCCGGCGGAATCGGCGTGATCGGGGTGGTGACGGCGGTCGGCATGGCTTGGCCGGAGATCAGAACGCTCAACCGGCTGACCGAAGCCGGCGCCTAACGGAAGAGGCTGCCCAGTTCCCGCGCCGCGATCGGGGTCGGGGCGTCTTGCAGTCCAGTCAAATGCGCCGCCAACCCGAGAACCGCTTCGGCCGGTTGCCCAGCGGCCCGCAGGGTCGCCAGCGCCGGGGCCCCGTCGCGTTTGCTCAGCTTCGCTCCGGCTTCGTCCCGGATCAACCGGTGGTGCAGGTGAACGGCCGGCACCCGGCGGCCGAGCCGACCGGCCAGCACGATCTGCCGGCCGGTCGAGGCAATGAGGTCGTCGCCCCGAATCACCAGATTGATGCCATGCTCCCAGTCGTCCACCACGACCGCGAACTGATAGGTCCAGTTGCCGAGGGGATCTTGGAGGAGCAGGTCGCCGCACTGGCGGGCCGGTCGTTGGGCCAGGCGGCCCCGCATCAGGTCGTGCCACACGATCTCATCGTCCGGCACCACCAACCGGACTCCGCGCCCGTCGGCTTGCGCCAGGCCCTTATGCCGGCAGGTACCGGGGTAGCGGAGTTCCTCGGCGTCGCCTAACGTCAGGGCGATGGTCTTTCGGGAGCATTCGCAGTGGTATACCGGTGCCACCGCCCGGACCCGGTCGAGGGCGCGGAGGTAGCGCTCGGCGTTGTTGCTTTGCCGGTAGGGCGACGGTCCCCCGCGGAACGACCGGGCGGAGACGTCGTCGGGTTCGAGTCCGAGCCACTCGAGGTCGCGGAGGATCGAGGCCTCGTACTCAGGCCGGCAGCGGCCCCGGTCGTGATCTTCGAGGCGGAGAATGACCCGGCCCGCGGTGGCCTGGGCCACGCCCCAGGTCCACACGGCGTTGGCCACGTGCCCGATATGGAGCGGCCCGGTTGGGCTCGGGGCAAACCGGGTGGTTGGGCGGGCCGGGAGGGATCGGGGGTCGGGGCGCATAGTCATATAATAGGCGCCCGAGTCCTCGATCCCGCCCCGGCACTATCCCCCATCCCATTCGTGAATTGCGATCGGTTAGTCCGTTTCACCAAGCGCGCACCGCTCCGGCCGAGGGCGCCGAGGTACCGCTCGGCGTTGTCGCCTTGCCGGTAGGGCGACGGTCCTCCGCGGAACGACCGGGCGGAGACGTCGTCGGGTTCGAGTCCGAGCCACTCGCGGTCGCGGAGGATCGACGCCCGGGCTGCCGTATCCGGCGGCGGAAATCGAGGCTACGATGGCGAGGGCGCCGACACGACGATGAACCGGCCCGCTGGCCCCTCATGGATGTCCAGGAGCGGCCCGGATGATTCTTGGCAGCGTGTCTTGCTCCTCTGGCTCGGGTTTGAAACAGACGGGCCGGCAACTTTGCTCGAACGCCGGCAGCCTAATTCGGCGCGCCAGATCGCTTCGACGGCCTGGCCTGGCTTCCGCCCCGCCGCCCCAGCAACTCGGTCGGCCGGGGCGCGGGAGACCGTGAAAGCGACGCACGCCGCCTTTGGCGGGTTGCGCTTCGGGTTACCCGGGCTACCCACCGGGTCTGACGGGTCGCACTTCCTAGTCTGACGACTGCGCTTCGGGTTCGACGGGTCGCGCTCCGGGTTTGCCTTGAAGCGCGCTCACGGCAGGGGTGTCGGGCCGGTTGCCAGTTATCCTGCAAGGGGGCCCCAGTGCTGCAGCCTATTCCGCATTTCTCGCCGGGGAGCGGCAAAAGTCGGGGTAACGGGGACTTAGGCTGCGAGATTTGCAGGCTAACCGGCGCGGGCAGACCAGACGGTGATCGGGCAAACCCTTGACGACGCGAGGGTTTGGTCGATCTTGAGAGATGCAGGGTTTCCGACTTAGGCGGCGGGGCCTTCGCAGCTGAAACACTAGTTATGCCTCAACCCGCCTCCCGCTCGCGGTCGAGGTCTCCAGGTCGCTGAGACTTGCCTGTTCCGGGCCATTTCGCCAGTGTTAGACCCATGACCAGCCCATACCTGGACGCCATCCTCAAGCTGCCCATCCCCGACCGCTTGGATCTCGTCGAGGCGATTTGGGATAGTCTGGCCGATTCCCCGGAGGCCGAAGCGGCCTTTGCGTTGACGGACGAGCAGCGGGCGGAGCTGGATCGCCGCCTAGCGGACCATCTGGCCGACCCGGGGTCCGCGATCCCCTGGGCGGAGGCGCGCCGCCGCATCGCGGGCGAGGCGTGAGCTTCGCGGTCGCGTTCCGACCGCAAGCGCTGGATGAGATTCGATCTGCCCGGGAATGGTACGACGCGCAGCGAGGCGGCCTGGGTCGCGAATTCGAAGACGAAGTGGCACGGGTGGTCGACCTCCTTGCCCAGTCACCCCTCCTCTTTCCGGTGACGCACGGAGCGACGCGGCGAGCCATGGTCCGCCGGTTTCCCTATGGCCTGTTCTTTCGAGTCTTGGACGCCGAGGTCGTCGTCCTGGCCTGTTACCATCACCGCCGTCGACCCCGCCGTTGGGGGCGGTTGCCCCGTTGAGGCATAACAAGGAATTGAAGCCGACGAAGGCGCTGCGCGCCTTCGCGGCTTAATTCCAGGTCGTTGAGGCTGTAGAAAAAGGCCTGATGGTGCCCGGCGCACGCGCCGTGAGATGTCGGCGCCATCGCGATGTCGGTGCGGCCGCCCCGGGGTTGATTC
>JAYTTT010000400.1:0-4493 GCA_043744895.1 Gemmatimonadota bacterium
GGCGGACTGAGCCAAACAGGATTGCACCGGTTCCGCCGCGACTTGGAACTTGAGCGAAGGATGCAACCGATACTCGAGCGTCGCCCCCAAGTACTGGCGGGCAAACTCGAACCGCTGGAGGCAGCCGCCCAAGTTGAGGGTGGCGAACAGCCGCCGGCCGAGTTGCCGCCCCAAGGACAACTGGGTGACGCTGCCTCCGTTCGAGAACAGCGTGTTGCCCTGAGCCACCCCAGGCCGGATTTCGATCAGATCGAAGGCGGCGTTCGGCGATGAAATCAATGCCCGTTCGATCTCGGAGAATAAGGCCGACGACGCCAGGGACGCGATCAGGAGCGGGTTGAACACTTCCCCGGACCGGGCCACGAGGGAGTTCAGCGTGTTCGAGTTGCTTCCCGTCACCAGCAGGGACAACAGGTCCCGCTCCGACATCGGCGCCCGGCCTGGTTCGCTCGCGAGGTTGAGCTTCGGGACCAGCAGCGTGCCCGAAATCCGAGCGATAACCGGATAGTCGTCGCTCTGACCACCTCCGGTAACCGTCCGGACCACATACCGGGCCGACAGGTCGAGCTGCGCATTCAGATCGGACGTGTTGAAGTACTGGACGGTTCCCCGATCGACGGCAAAGGTCCGATAGACCGGTCCGAGCTTGAGCGTGTACGAGCCCCTCGGCGTCGTCAACCGACCACTGACCCGGTACTCGCTCCGGCGCGACTGGCGCCGCTCTTTGTTGACGGTGAGTTGCCCTTCGAGCTGAACGTTGGCCTCGTTCGACCGAAGCCAGACGTCCTGCCCGACCCGGAACCGAAGATCCCGAATGGCCAGGGAATCCAGGAACCGGCTCTGAAACTGGGCCCGGATGTTCTGGGCCCGAAGTGCGGTCGTGTCGACCAAGTCGGCGTTGGCCGGATCTTCCAGGTTGACGATGTCCTTGGTGATCAGGTCGGAGAAATAGAGCACGGTCGACGTCGCCCGGGCGTCGCCGGTCAACACCGGCCGTTCGACTGGACCGACGAGGGCGACGTCCCCGGTGGCCCGGAGCGTCAGGTAGTCGGGTACGTCCATCAGATCGAAATCGCCCGCCGACAACGTGAGGCCGAGGATCGGGTGGGTCAGCCGCTCGAGGCGAATCCCGCCACCGATCCGGGCGGAACCAATCCCGCTCCGGACCACGATCGAATCGGCAATCACCGAGTCACGGGACAACCGGATCCGCCCGTTGATGGGGCCGTAGGTCACGCGGAGCCCGGGCACGTACGCCGCGCCATCACGCACTTGGAGGTACCCCCCCAGCCGGGGCGCGTCCCAGGTGCCGCCCACGGTGGCATCGAGGGCCAGCGCCCCAACCACCCGGCGAAGGTTCGGCGTGAAGGCTTCGATCACGCCGAGATCGACGCTGTCGGCGCGGCCCCGGATGACCAGGTCGCCGGGGAGTTGCCGCCGGGCGACGGCGGCTAGGGCCAAATCGAGCGGCAATGCGGCGTCCACGTCGAGCACCGGCCGGCCGGTCCGCCAGAATGTCAGATTGCTTTGGAGGAGCCGGTCCTCGTAATTGAAGACCGTCCGGATCAAGGGCGCCGCCACGTCACCGATCACCGGCCCGGTCACGGTCGCCGACCCGCGAAACGTCGGAGCCTTCAAGGTTCCCGAAATCCTCGCGTCGACCGCGACCAATCCCCGGACCCCCGTCGTGTCCCGTTGGGCCAGGGCGTAGAGGTCGCCCAGCGTGACCCCTAACGCCTGGATCTCGGCCCGGCCGGATACCCGGCCGGGTAGGGTGCCCGACAACCGGACCGATCCCGAACCATCATCGGTCGCGAGCACGACGCTGTCGGTGACCGCGACCGAATCGAGAATCACCGAAACCGGACGTTCCAGCCCCCACCGGCGGCCGACGACCATAAGGGCCAGCGAATCGACCTTCAGCACCCGGGGCCCGCCGGCCGGATCCGACCATCCCCCCGCGACCGTGAGCCGGCTCCCGCCCGGGCTCCCGCCGGCAAACGTCCAGCGAAAATCCGGGAGCGATCCATCCGCGAACGCACTCAGACCCCCGAACACCATCCGGCCCCGGGACACGGTGTCGGCCGACACGGTGGCGGCAAAGCGCCGCGGATCGAGCCGGCCGCCATGCGCCCTGAGAGTGCCGGTCCCGAGCCGCAGGCGAGAGTCGAACCAGGCGACCGAATCGACCCGAGCCGAGCCGGTCAGATCGAAGCGGTCGAGCGATCCGGTCATCGTGGCCGCGAGCCGACCCCGGCCGCTCAGCAAATCCTCCTCGGTCACTTCACCATGGGCCAAGCTGGCAATCGACGCCAGGAGCGAATCGAACGGCGCCAAGCTCAGGGCCACCGCCTCCACCGCGAGGCTCCCGCGTTGAGGCTCGAACCACCCCAGGGCGCCCCGGCTGAAAAAGCCCCCGCCCTCCCAGCGCACCGCGACGGTATCGACGCGGATCAGACTGTCGTGGATCGCGAGCCGGACCACGCCGGAGTCGATCGCGAGCTCCGCGATCCGCCCGTCCAGCAGCCGCAGCGTCAGATCGGTCTCCGGCGCCACCAGGCTGTCGATCCGTCCGGACATCGCCAACCGCCCGGCCAGCCGCGTCACCGGCCCCCGACCGCCTAACGCGCCGAGGGCGGCCAGATTCGCATTGGTGAAATCGACCACCAGGTCCCGAGCTTCCCACCGCGGCGGGAGGAGGCTGGCTTCGCCGGACACCTTATAGTGGCCGACCGCCCCGATCAGATCGGCGGCGACCCGCAGCGAATCCAGAAACCCGGTCAGGCGAAGGGTGCCCCCGAGCGAGCCTTGCATCGGCGTGGTCGGAAAGCTCCGCCGGATCCCGTCGAACGACAACGTATCGAGGGTCAGCGTCGCATCGAGCCCCAGCAGCGTCCCGCGGGTGTCGAGTCGGCTTCGCCCGGTCATTGCGCTCAACGGGCGCTCGCCATCCCGATGCTCCAGCCGGCCATCGAAGACCAGGTTCCGCCACGGACCGTCGAGCGTCCCGTCGAGCACCAGCCGGCCGTCGAGGCGTACAGCCGGCGTGACCATCCGAATGGTCCGAAGGTCGAAGTCCGACCGGAGCAGCCGAGTGTCATGAAAGAGAATCCCGTCGGCGCCCCCGAAACTCAGGTCGCCCTCGAACGCCACCCGGTTCGACGCGCCGCTATCGACCCGGGCGTCCGCGAACTGCCAGTCGGCGGTGACCGACATCCGGTCGAAGAATCCGTTGGCCCGAAGCGGCCCGGTGATCCGGCCGGCAAATGGCAGGGTGTCGAGGTAGGGCCGAACGACTTCCAGGTCGAGACCCTGGAGCCGGAGGCCCAGGTCGCGAAAACCTAGTCCCCGATAGACGTCGAGGATCGCCACCATCCCGCCCCGGACCTGGCTTCCGCCGCCCCGGAGATCGAGGTCGGCGATGGCGTACTCGGTTCGGCTCCCGGCCAGCGAGTTGGCCCGGACCCGGCCGACGCCCGCGAGGGCCGGAAACTGGGGAGACACCCAGCGGAGATCGACCAGGTCGACGGCGCTCGCCGCCATCTCGAACTGGTACAGCACCGTATCCGCCGGCCACCGGAGCCGGCCGGCCCCGCTCAGGACCGTGGCCGGCAGAGCCGCCCGATCGAGCTGGAACAGGAGACTGTCGCCGCCCTGGGTAATTGCCCCCCTGAGGTCGCGAATGGTCAGGCCGGGATCGCTCACCGCGGCCGCGAAGGAAGCGATCGTGGTCGTGAATGGGCGATGGTCCGGCGTCGAGATTCGCATCGCCTGGAACCGGGCGTGGAAGCGATCGACCACCCGCACCAGCATCAGTCCGTCACCCGGCAACGCGCCCACATCGATCCGGCGCCCCGGACGCGCCCGGTCCGCGGCCAGGGCCGAGTCCCGCTGGGTGGCCGTCGTCAACCGTCCGTCCGGATTCCAGGGGGTCCGGATCGTCACTTGTCCGTCCCGAATGACCAGGTTCTGAAGCTGCAGCAGGGTGCCCGGTCCGGTGCCCGGCGGCCCTTCGTTCAGCTTGAGAATCTCCTGGTAGTTCATCCGGCCATCGCGATGTTTGGTCACCTCGAGGCGGGGTCCGGTGGCCCAGACCGAATCGAACACGAACCGCTGGGCCAGCAGATTGGACAACCGAAACCGGAGATCAAGCTGGTCAATGTCGGCCAGCAGCGCGCCGGTCGTATCGCGAATCACCACGGAATCGAGGGTCAACCCGGAGACGAAATTGCCGCTGATCCTGCCAATCACGATCGATCCGCGCACCAGACGGTTCGACTCCTCGGATAGAAGCCGGGCCAGGAGATCCCGCCCCGGCGGGGTCCTGATCATCGCCGTGACCGTGCCCAGTGCCGACGCGACCAGGGCGAGGATCAGGACGAAGAGGGACCGGGCCACGAACCGGCGCATTAGAACGCCTGCCCCACGGACACCTGAAAGTTGAACTTCCGGTTGACCGACTTGCGATAGTCGTCGCGGACCAGGGTCAGGAC
>JAYTTT010000401.1:0-4452 GCA_043744895.1 Gemmatimonadota bacterium
GTCCGTCATCGTATGAAGGGGCCAAGTCGGCTTAACCGCCGGTGCGGTCCGCCAATAGGGAATCGCCGACGCAGGGTCGAAGTCGCGTTGAGGGTAGTCTCGCAACTGACGGATGTACCAATCGGTCCGTGCCAAGGCGAGGCAGACGACCCGGACGTCTTGGCGAATGCCTTCGACCTCCTGAGCCCACCAAAGCGGAAAGGTGTCGTTGTCCCCGAAGGTAAAGAGGACGCCGTACGGGGGGGCCGAGTTGAGCAGATTGTAGGCGAAGTCGCCGGCCAGCCGGGCGTCCGCCCCGTGCCGGCGGTCGGCATCTTTGAAGTTGCCGACCACCGGCACGAGAGCGACGGCAAACAGGCCGAAGGCCAATGGCCGACGGGATGGCGCGAGGCGCCCGGCCCATTGCCGCGCCAAGTCGGCGAGCGCGATGGCCGACCAGCAGGCCCACACGACGAAGCTCAAGACGAAGAAATAGTCGCGGTCCCGGACCTCGTGCTGGTCGCCGCGGGGGTACTGATCCCACCCGACCGCGAAGCCGGGCTTGAAGTTCATATATGCCATCAACCCGAGGCCGGTGACCCCCCACAGCCCGAACAAGAACCACCAGCCGCTCCGATCGACCCGCCGGTGCGTCAGGGAACCCCGAAGCCCGAGCCACAGGAACAGCAACGTCGGGATGAGGCGCAGCGGAAACGCACCGACCCGCGCCACCAGGCCTCGGGCCCACTGCCAATCGAAGTACTGGAGGTAATTGAGGAGCTGAAGCCCGATGATGGTAAGATTCCGGCCCGGGTTATCCGGGCCATGGGCAAAGGTCGGATCATCCAACGGACTCCGAGGCGGGTACTGTTCGCGGCGGATGACCGCGAGGAGCGCGTTCCAGGTACCGGGCGCCGCTTCGTTGATGAACGGATTTTGCGGCGACCGCAGGAACAAGAACAGGTACGGCGTGACGCCGATCAACGCCACCACGACGGCGACGACGGCGAATCCCAGGTTGCCGGCCGAGGCCGCGAGAGCCGCGCAGGCGAGGACCAGGACCGCCCCAAGGCCCGCCAGAGTCGGGTTGCCAAGGCCAACGCCAAGCAACAGGACCCAAAGGCCCCCGAGCACCGCCACCTGGGACCATTCCCGCTTCCGCTCGGCGGCGTCGGCACTGGGGGCCTCGCGCAAATGGGCGACCAGGAATGCCAGCACCGCGGGTCCAGCCAACAGCGCGAGCAGGTGGTTCGCGATCGAGGCCCCAAGGAGGTACCCGATCAAGAGCAGCATCCGAGACGAGTGATCCGATCCTCGGGTGGCGCGCCACCGAAGGCAGAGCCATCCGACCGCGGCGACGACGAAGCTCGCCACCGCGTAGACCTCGGTCTCGTTCGAGTTCTGCCAATTCGTAAACGAAAAACCCGACAGGAGGGACGCGGCGGCGGCTCCAGCGTACCGAAGCCCGCGAAGCCCGCGATCGTCGCCGGGCACCAGTTTCACCAGCACCTGATGGACCGTGAGGAACCAGAATCCGGCGGCTGCCGCGCTGAACACGGCGCTCATCAGATTGGTGCGCCAGGCGAACTCACCCAGGGAAAAGGCGTTGCCCCACACATGACCAAGGAGAATGAACAGCGGAGTCCCCGGAGGATGGGGAATGCCGAGGACCTTCATCGAGGCGATAAACTCGCCGGCGTCCCAGAAGGTGACCGACGGCGCGAGCGTGAAGACATAGCCGGCCAGGACGACGAGCGCGGCGACGAGGGCCGCGCGATACGGAGGACGATCAGTCATGGGCGATACGTCGAGGGGGCCGTTTCCGGCCCCCCAGCGTGTGAAGGTGAAGTCCGATTCGTTCGCTCAGGCGCCGGCCGGCTCGGCCGGGGGGGCACCAAGAATGCCGGGGGCCGATGCCGGCTTGGCCGTTGGAGGCTTGGGCGGCGACGCGCTGAACGACTGCGGCATGATCCGGGGCGGCAACAGCTCGCCCCGCGACAGCATGTTGACCTCCTCGCGATCGAGCGTTTCGCGTTCGAGCAATGCGTCGGCCATCAGGTCGAGCAAGGGCCGATTAGCCGCGAGGATGGTTCGGGCTCGCTCATAGGCCTCGTCGATCAACCGCTTGATTTCGGCATCGACGGTTTCGGCCATTTGCTCGGACACCGCCCGGCGCTGGGCAAACTCCCGTCCGAGGAAGATCTCCTGTTCCCGATCGCCGACGGCAATCATCCCGACCTTGTCACTCATACCCCACTGGGTCACCATCCGCCGGGCGAGCCCGGTGGCTTGCTCGATGTCGCCGGCCGCGCCCGTGGTAATCTTTTCCGCTCCGAAGACGAGTTCCTCCGCCACCCGGCCGCCGAAGCTGCACGCCAAGTTGCCCTGGCACCAATGCCGGGTCACGTTGCGGCGGTCCTGTTCCGGAAGCCAGATCGTCAGACCTAACGCCCGGCCCCGGGGAATGATGGTGACTTTATGGAGCGGGTCGAGCCCAGGGATCTTGAGCGACACGATGGCGTGGCCGGCTTCATGATAGGCCGTCAGCTTCCGCTCGTCGTCGGTGAGCTGGAGGCTCCGCCGCTCGACGCCAAGCATGACCTTGTCCTTGGCCTCCTCGAAGTCCTCCATGTCGACCAGCGTCTTGTTGCGACGAGCCGCCAGGACGGCCGACTCGTTGACGAGATTGGCCAAATCGGCCCCGCAGAGGCCCGGGGTTCCCTTGGCGAGCACATCGAGGCGGACGTCGGCGGCGAGGGGGATCTTGCGGGTGTGGACCCGGAGGATGCCTTCCCGGCCGCGAACATCGGGGGCATCGACTACGATCTGGCGGTCGAATCGGCCCGGTCGCAACAGGGCCGGATCGAGGACATCGGGCCGGTTGGTGGCGGCGATCAGGATCACACCCTCGTTGGACTCGAAGCCATCCATTTCCACCAGCAACTGATTGAGCGTTTGCTCCCGTTCATCATGGCCGCCGCCCAAACCGGCCCCGCGATGCCGACCGACCGCATCGATTTCGTCGATAAAAATGATGCAGGGCGCGTGCGCTTTTCCCTGCTCGAACAGGTCGCGCACCCGACTGGCGCCAACCCCGACGAACATCTCAACAAAATCGGACCCGGACATCGAAAAGAAGGGCCGGGCCGCCTCGCCGGCGACCGCCTTGGCCAACAGGGTCTTGCCGGTTCCCGGGGGGCCGATCAGGAGGGCGCCTTTGGGAAGGCGGCCGCCGAGCCGGGTAAACTTGTGCGGGTCTTTGAGGAACTCGATGATTTCTTGGAGCTCGACCTTGGCCTCGTCCGCACCGGCCACGTCGGCGAAGGTGACCTTCGGCGTGTCGCCCGTCACCATCTTGGCTTTGGACTTCCCGAACGAAAACGCCCGGTTGCCGCCCGCCTGCATTTGGCGAAGGATGAAAAACCAGAGGCCGATGATGACGATCCACGGCAACGCCTGCAGCAGAATGACCGGGAATCCGACCTTCGGCTCCCGGGCCACAATGACCGGCACCGACGCTTCCAGCCGTTTCATGAAGTCTTCGCTGTTCGCCACCGGCAATAGCGAGGTAAAGTTCTTGACCGTGACGTTATCGGTGGGCACCGCAACTCGGAACTCGCCTTTGAGGAACTTGCCGTCGACGATCTCGACCCGGGCGATGTTGGCGGACTCGAGTTGCCGGTTGAGCGTCGTGTAGTCGATCTCGGCGGAGTTGATCCGCCCTCGATCGACGAATTGGTAGAGCGCGAGTCCGAGAAGAGCCACCAGGGCCCACAACGCGAGGTTGCGGCTCATGCCACCCCAATTCTGGGTCGGCGGGCGGGGCGAAGGTCGTTGCGACATTTACATCAAGTCCGCAATGAAAGGAAGGTGCCGAAAATCCTCGGCATGGTCGAGCCCATAGCCCACCAAAAACGCGGGCGGAGCCTCGAAGCCAACAAACTTCAAGTCGGGAAACGGTTCGTGCTTCCCAACCTTGTCGAGCAACGCGCAGACGGCGAGCGACCGGGGACGGCGCTCCGCCAACAGGGCAATCAGTCGTCGGAGCGTGTTCCCGCTGTCGACGATGTCTTCGACGATGACGATATGCTTACCGGCCAGCTCGGTTTCCGGGTCGTACAGCAATTGGACCTGCCCCGTCGAAGTCGTCCCGCGGCCGTAGGAACTCGCGACGATGAAATCGATCTGCAGCGGCCGCTCAACGCAACGAACCAGGTCACTCAGAAAAATGAAGCTGCCCTTGAGAAGACCGAGCACCAGCAACTCGCCATCCGGATAGGCCGCCGTGATCTCGGCCCCGAGCTCTCGGACCCGCGAGGCGAGCGTCGGCACGTCGAAAACAATCGACTTGACGTCTCGACCCCCTGTTCGTCGCAATGTCTCAGCGTGGACTGACATCAATCCTCATTGCCAAAGCCCCTGGGTCCGGCAGCAGCACGTCACTTCGGCAGACCCCGGGTACCCAAATCACGA
>JAYTTT010000402.1:0-17448 GCA_043744895.1 Gemmatimonadota bacterium
GGCCAGGGCCCGATTCGAACCGGGGTCACCGCCATTCTGCCGAGGGGCAAAGCCACGCTCGAACCGGTGTTTGCCGCCTTCTACGCCGGCAACGGCAACGGCGACATGACCGGGACCCACTGGATCGACGAGGTCGGGGTCCTCGAAACCCCGATCATGATCACCAACACCCTGAGTGTCGGCACCGTCCGGGACGCCGTGGTCGACTGGATGGTCAAACGCAACGCGCCGGGGCCGTTCTGGTACCCGGTCGTGGCCGAAACCTCCGACGGCGGATTGAATGACATGAAGGGCCTTCACGTGAAGGCCGAGCATGCGTTTCAGGCGCTCGAGAATGCGCACGGAGGGCCGGTAACCGAGGGGAACGTCGGCGGCGGAACCGGAATGAACTGTCACGGCTTCAAGGGCGGCACCGGCACCGCGTCACGCCGGCTGCTCGCCGCCGACGGCGGGTTTACGGTCGGGGTGTTGGTCCAATGCAATTACGGGAGTCGGAGCCAGCTTCGGATCGCCGGGATTCCGGTGGGCCGGGAGGTGACCGGCATCGATCCCTGCGTCGCCCAGTTGATCGACCCTCCGATCCGGGCGTTCGACGGCACTCAAATGCCGGTCTGCGGATCGAACCCGGCACCCTCGGACCAGCCGGCCGAGGCCCCGGAGCAGGGGTCGATCATCATCGTGGTGGCCACCGACGCGCCGCTGTCGCCCGATCAGCTCAAGCGGACGGTCCGGCGGGTGGCGTTAGGCATGGGACGGATGGGCTCGATCAACGGGAACGGGTCGGGCGATATCTTCATCGCCTTCTCGACGGCCAACCGGGGCATTGACTGGGGGAACAGCGGCCGCTCGACCCTCCCGGCTCCGACCATGCAACGACTCGGCTCCGGGCTGATGGATCCGCTCTTCACCGCCACCGTCGAGGCAACGGAGGAGGCGATCCTCAACGCCCTGATGGCGGCGGAGACGATGACCGGCGCCGACTATCGCCGGGCCTGGGCCATTCCGCACGATCAGGTACAGGCGATCTTGGCCCGCTACAACCGGCTTCAGCGGAGATAAAGCCCGATGATCGCCAGGGCCAGCGTGGCCCAGATGCCCACCAGCCACCGAGTCTGGGTCAGTTGGGCGGCCAGGAGTTCAGCCTTGAGGTCACTGATCTGCGTTTCGACCTTGCCGAACTGCCGCACGACTTGGGTTTCGAAGGTCCCAAATCGCTGTTCCCACTTGGCGTCGAGCTCGGCGAAGCGCTGCTCCACCTTCGCGTCGAACCGCCCGAAGTTGAGCTCGTTGAGCTCCCGAAGGTCGCCTCGGTAGGTCAAGTCCACTTGGTTGAACCAATATTGGTGACCTCGTCCCCAAGGATCTCATACAAGCGGCGAGACAGTTTCGCGGTGACCGGCATTGCAACTCCCCAGTAGGTTCGGTCACCAACCTAAGGTATGCTCGGCCAATCCTGTGAAGCAAATTGCCGCGACCAGGGGGCAAAAAAACGCGATTCTTCGGAGGGGCGAGCTCCTTCCAAGTTAGCCCGTCGTCACGGCCGTTTCGACATCGGAGGGGTCAACCGGACGGCTCAGCGCCGCCCTCAGCTTGGCCCGATCGAGTTCGCCCTCCCACATCGCCACGACCAGCGCGGCCACGCCGTTGCCGGTGATGTTGGTGAGCGCTCGGCATTCGCTCATGAACTTGTCGATCGAAAACACGATGGCCATGCCGGGCACCAGCCGTGGGTCGACCACCGATAAGGTGGCCGCCAGGGTAATGAACCCAGCCCCGGTGACCCCGCTCGACCCCTTGGACGTGAGCATCGCCACCAGGAGGATCGTCAGTTGCTGCCCGAGGCTTAGTTCCACCCCCATCGCCTGGGCAATGAACAGCGTGGCCAACGTCATATAGATGTTGGTGCCGTCGAGGTTGAACGAATACCCGGTCGGCACCACCAGCCCCACCACCGACTTCGAGGCGCCGAGCCGCTCGAGCTTTTCCATCAACTGGGGCAAGGCGCTCTCTGAGGACGACGTGCCTAACACCAGCAGCAGCTCGTCCTTGATGTACCCGATAAACCGGAAGATGCTGAAACCCGCGAACCGGGCAATCAGTCCCAGGACGACCACGACGAAGAGGGCCGACGTCAGGTAGAACAGGGCAATCAGCCCCGCCAGATTGGTCAGCGCCGCCGAACCGTACTTGCCGACGGTGTAGGCCATCGCGCCGAATGCCCCGACCGGGGCGGCCTTGAGGACGATCGCGATCATCCCGAAGACCACGTGGGCCGCGTCGTCAATCAAGGCCCGCATCGTCCGGCCCCGCTCGCCGAGGACCAGCAACGCGAACCCCGCCAGAATCGCCACCAGCAAGACCTGGAGGATGTCGCCCTTGGCAAAGGCCCCGCCGAAGCTGTCCGGGATCACGTTGAGGACGAAGTCGACGCCCGACTGGTGCTGGGCCTGCTCGGCATAGCCCTTCACCACGTCGGCACTGGCGCCGGCCCCGCCGAATCCCCTCCCCACGGGGATCAAGTTGCCAACCACCATCCCGATCACCAAGGCGAGGGTCGACACCACTTCGAAGTACACCAGCGCCTTGAGCCCGACCCGACCGACCTTGCGGGCGTCCTCGATATGCGCGATCCCGGACACCACCGTGCAGAATATGATCGGCGCGATCAGCATCTTGATCAGCTTGATGAATCCGTCACCCAGGGCCTTGGTCCAGGGATTGGTCGCCACCGCTGGAAACGCCACGCCGACGGCGACGCCGAGTACAATCGCCGTCAGGACTTGGACGTAGAGAATCCGATAGAACGGTTTGCGGGCGGCTGCCATTGATGGGCCAGGTTGAAGAAGGGCGACGGCAGCGACCACATTATCTCCCAACCTGGACGGCCGCAAGCGGCCGACGGGGCTCCCTGGCGCCGATCGGCGGCCGAGTCGAGATTGTACCGGTGCCGCCGCCCGTTGAACGCCTCCAGCTCGGACTTCGTACCGTTGCCCTCTTCGAAGCCGCCAAGGGACTGCTCGTCCTGACGGCGGGCTCAGGCTTGCTGCTCCTGGTTCACCAAGACGTCGAGGCGGTCGCCGAGCGGCTCCTCGAACACCTTCACCTCAACCCGGCCCATCACTACCCTCGGATCTTCCTCCAGATTGCCACCAGCGCTACGCCGGGCCGGCTCCGCTTAATTGCGGTTGGCGCCTTGATCTATGCCCTGATTCGCCTGACCGAGGCGGCCGGCCTCTGGCACGCGAAGCGGTGGGCGGAGTGGCTTGGGGTCGTGACCGGACTGGTCTACGTGCCGTTCGAAGTCTTCGCGTTGGTTCGGCGGCTCAGCATCGGGCCGGCCGTGGCACTGGTGGCCAATATCGGGATCGTCGGGTACCTGGCCTGGGCTCTCAGCCGCCGACAACGGGCCGAAGTTGCGGCTGCAACCAAGGCATCCTGACTCCGCGCTACTCGACCGCCCAGTAGAGCGCGTTGAACAACATCGGCAGCATGGCGTGGGTCTGGGCCCGGTGCTGAGGCCGGATCCCGAACAGCACCACCTTGCCGGGATTCATCTCGACCGCCACCACGGCGGCTCGGCCCAGCATGTAGTCCTCGCCCCGAAGCCAACCGGACGCATTGACCCCGGCATTGGGGTACCGGGCGGCGACGGTGGCGCGCTGGGAGGTAAAGCCTTCGGTGATCTGGAAGAAGGGCGAGTTCACGTAGTAGCCCCAGGTTTCGGCCGGCATCCCGCGGCCGAGGGCATGGCTGGGATCGATCTGGAGGTTGACGACGGTGCCCGGGGCGAAGTGCTGCTCGCTGGTCGTGGTCCGCTTGACGTCTTTGACCGGCAGCGGCAGCCGGTCGATCAGGAGATCGGACGCCGAGCCTAACGCCACGAGCGTGCCGCCGGCGGCCACGAAGTCGGTCAGGGCCTTGACGCCCAGGTCTCCCAGACCACCGCGGTACTCGGGCACGATGCTCGAGAAATCGAGACCCTCCACCATCTCCCGGGGGCGCTGGTCCGGCATGATGATGGCGTCGAATCGGTCATGCAGTGCGCCGGCCTTCACGTCGGCGTTATGGAGGACGGTGTAAGGGAACTCGTAGCGATCGAGCACCCAGCGGGTCCAGCCCTCGTCCATGTTGGCGGTCCACGACTGATAGATCCCGATCCGCGGCGCCCGGACCGCCTTGGCGCCGGCCATGGCGCCCGCAGGGCCGGAACGGACGTCGTATCCCTCGGTGGCCTTGGCCCACGCCGAAGCCGGGCCGGTCGCCTCGGCGCTGCCGCGAGCGAGACTCACCCTGGCACCATGCGCCAGGAGCCGATTGACGAGCCGGGCGCTTTCCGCCCCCACATACGGAAAGGTCCATCCGCCCCCGCTTCGACTGGCCGCGACCACCGGCCTCGGCGTGGCGGTCACCCGTTCCAAAGCCAGGTCGGCGGCCAGGGCCGTGCGGGCCGTCGCGGTTTTTACCCCGAACTGCATCCCGAGCGACCAGGCCGACACGTCATAGGGCGGCTCCGCTGGGGCGTTAGGCGCCCGGCGGACTTCCGGGTAGGTCTGCTTCTCCAGAATGTCCTTGGCGTAGCGGCCGAACACCTGATTGAAGGGCACCACGTAGCTCCCGGCGGCGTACTCAACGCTGTCTTGCCGGAATGGCTTGGTCGCCCGGCTGACTTCCACACCGGCGATCAACAGCTTATCCACCAGTTCGATCGCTTCGTTCGCGTCGTGCTGGTCGGCCGGAATGATCGCGGCGAAGGCGTTCCCTCCCGCCGCGAGCGATCCCGTAGCGCCCGCCTCGAGCGTGGTGCGGTTCACCTCGTAGATCTGCCGAAGCAGGGTCTCCCGCCGGTCGGCCGCGGCTTCGAGCAGCGCGAAGGTAGCGGTGAGTTCGTAGTCCACGATATCGCGGAGCCGCCAGGTACCGCCGAGCCATGGTCGTGGATACTCGGTTCGGGAGGCGATGTCGGTGGGAGGGGGCAGCGGCGTGGACGGATTCTCCATCATCCGGCGCATCTCGGTCAGGAAGTCGACCGGCGGGGCGGCCGGAGCCGGGTGTGACGGATCCGCCATCCGTTGCTCGATCGGGGTCGCGATCCGGGCGCTCGCCACCTCGGTAAGGAGGCCAACCTGGTTGTGCCACCAGCCGGACCAGGCCATCGCGCCCTGCCAGTAGTTGGTGTAGGTCGAGTTGTAGATGATCCCGTTCTTCCCCTCGGCCTCGAGCGCGGCGGATTGCTGCTGGCCGTAAATTCCGTTCAGCCGGTAGATCAGCGGATGCACGTTCGGGTTGATCGGGTCGGTGGCCGGCATCGTGAAGATCCGGGCGCCGTTGCTGCCCTGCTGGTGTTCGTCGAGCCAGACCGCGGGGAACCAGTCGTGCCAGAGCAGGTCGGCCGTCATCCGGCTTTCGCGCTGGGAGAACAGGTACATGTCCCGGTTGTTGTCGTGGCCGACGTAGTAGTGGTAGAGATACGGGAGCGGGCTCGCCTCGTAGGGTGTGCCGAGGTACTTGTTGTACCAGTCGGTCACCATGATCTGCCCGTCGGGGTTGAGCGACGGCACCAGCAGGAAAATTACCTGATCGAGAATCTTGCGGGTGGCCGGCGAGTTGTCCGTGGCGAGGCGGTACACCGCCTCGATCGCCATCTGCGAGGCGCCGATTTCGGTCGAGTGGATGTTGTTCGTAATCACCACGACGGCCTTGCCCTGCGCAAAGATCTCGTCCCGCTCTCGCTCGCTCGGCGCGCCGCCCTGGAAGTAGAGCTTCCGTTCGAGCTGCTTGAAATGATCGAGATTCTGAAGCGTGGCCGCCGAGGCAATTTCGGCGACGATGAAGAGATTCTTCTGGGTGGTGGGGCCGAGGGTCCGGACCCGGACCCGGTCGGAGTTCTTCGCCACCAGCTGGAAATACTCGACGATCTTGTCCCAGCGGGCCAGTTTCCGATCGGCGCCGATCCGGAAGCCGAAATACGCCTCCGGGGTCGGGATCTGGGCCGCGAGCGGCGAGGAGACGGCTAGAACAAGCGCGAGCGAGCCTGCGGCGAACGATCGAGTCATGGGTGCCCCTGAGTTCCTCCCAATATATTGGGTCCAGCCCCTCGCCCACGCCGTAGGTTCCCTCGCACCGGTCGCGTTAGATTCCTGCCGGTCGATCCGACGTCACCCAGCAATCTCGAAAGGCGCGATATGGCCCGTACCGCACTGCTCTCCCTGCTCTCCTTGAGCGTTCCGTTCGCGCTCGGCCCGGTTGGCCCGATGGTGGCGCCGGCTCCAGCGCCGGCCCACCGAACCGCCCCGACCAGCCCCACGACCACCGAGATCGACGCCCAGGTCTGGACGGCCGTTGCCGCATCCGTGGTCCAGGGCGACATCGTCGCCATGGGCCGCACCTACCACGAAACGGCAGTGCTCGTCACCAAAACCGGGACCAAGCCGATCGCCGAGGCGCTCGCGGGCTGGGGCAAAGGAATAGTCACCGCGAAGCGGGATGGCGATCGGGCAACCGTGGCGTTCCGGTTCACGAGCCGGCAAGACGATGCGACTACGGCGTTCGAAGCCGGGATCTTCAAGTACACGGTCACCAATCGAGCCGGTGCCAGTACCTCGAGCCATACTCGCCTGGAGGCACTCCGGGTGAAGACCAACGGAAGGTGGCGCACACTGATGGAGCGCCAATTGGACCCGGCCACGGAAAGCGACTGGAACGCGTTGCCGCGCTGACTCAGGGCGATCCGCCAATTGGGGGCCAGGTCGTGAGACCCGACCCGCCTTTGCCACGATCGCCCGCTTTCCCGGCCAGCAACGCCTTCGACGTCAGGATCATCACCCCGTCGATCTCGAAGATCAGCCGCTGGCCGGTTTCCTCTTTACCCTTCACGGCGCCAGTCCGCATCTGCCTCACCGCGGCCAGCGCCCGCGCCAGTCGGTCGGGCCCGGTCTTGGCCGTGTTGTGAGCGGGAAGCAACTGCTTCAAGCCCGGGGCCAGCGCCGCCAGCCTCGCCATCGAGGCCTCGTAGCCGTCGAGATCCGTCTCCGGCACATAGAGCCAGAGCTGGCCGTCGTAATAGCTGTCGCCGGTCCAGAGCAGGCCGTTGGCCCGGTCGAGCAACGCCGTCGCATCCGGTGTGTGGCCGGGAACATGAATGACCTCGAGCACCCGCCCGCCGAGATCGATCGTCTCGCCATCCTTGATGAAGGCCGCGGCCTTCCACGGCCGGGTGTGATACGTCGCGGTATCAAGGCCGGCCGGCGGGCCCGCGCAAAAGGCCGACGGCGCCACCTCGGTCCCGAGCTCCGCATGGGGAAAGCCCGCCATGTTGGCCCGGGTGTACGGCGTGTCCATGGCCAAGATCCGGTCGAACTCGGCGTTTCCCCCGACGTGATCGTAGTGGGTGTGCGAATTGATCACGGTAATCGGCAGGCGGGTCAACTGCTCCGCCACCGGCCGGATCGGCACCATCCCAATCCCGGTGTCGAACATCAGCGCCTGCTTGGTCCCGATGATGAGATAGGAAATCGCCTCCTGAAACTGGGACGGCTCGACGAAGGCGTACACCTCCTCAGTCGCCTGATAGACGTGGAACCACTCCGACGTAACCGGCGCCACCGGCAGCGCAGCGTTCGCGGGCCGGGGCAGCTTGGCGCACCAGCCGGCCAGCGACTGAACGACCGGAGGGGGCGGGGGCGGGACGGGGGCGGCGGTGGGGCGGCCGGGGCCGCAACCGAGGGCCCCAGCCAAGGCGGCGGCGGAAACCGTCCAGCGTGGGTTCGATAGCATGGCATCAAGCTCCAACCGCCCAGCCACGTTGTCAAACAACCCTCACGGTGCATGGTACGAGCAAGAAGATCCCGGCCCCGATCGGCGGGTGGTGGCGGAGCTACCGTAGAGCCCGCCCAAACTGGCTAATGCACCGTGGGGTCCAAACGTGGTGGGACACGCCGGTCGCGGATGGCCCGACCGGTCTCGAGGAGTCTCGACACGGTCTCGAATCGGAATCGACTCGAGCAACGTTGCAGCAACAGGTCGACCGCCTCGATGGTTGGCTCGCGAGTCGCGAATCCCGGCTCCCTTGGGCTGGCGAGATGGTCGTGAAAAAGCACGATGCTGCCGGGTACCAATTGGCGCTCCACCCGAGCCGCCAGTCGCGAGCCTGACTCCCCATGCCAATCCTCGGAGCTGACGCTCCATTTGACGACCTGATAACCGCCCCGCCGGAGACGACGCCGGGTAAGGGCAGGCAACCGTCCGAACGGCGGTCGAAACAGTCGTCCGCTCTGCCCCCCGATCGTGGCCGCACACCGCTCGATCTCGCCCAGCGCATCGGCCGGACTGAGGCCCGTCAGATCGGGATGACTATCGGTGTGGTTGCCGAGGACGTGTCCTGCCACGACGATGGCGTCGACGAGGCGCGGATGGCGGCGGACCTGCTCGCCAATCAAGAAGAACGTCGCCCTGGCGCAATGCCGGGCGAGGACGGCGAGAAGGCGCTCGGTATCGGGCCCCGGACCGTCATCGAACGTCAGGGCGACAACCGGCTGATCGGTGGCAACGCCGACGATCGGCTGGTCGAGCCCGCGGTTGATGATTCGCCAGGCGCGGTCGGAGAATCGCTCCCAGGGAGTCAACGAGGCGACTTGGGGTTGGGTTGCCAAACGCGACAGGCCCAGCTCGACCCGGCTGCCTGATTGGACGTAACGGTCTCATCGAGAAACGTGAGATGTCCCTCCAGGGCTTTCCAGTTGGCCGCGGTGTTCTCGTTGACGACCATGGAGCCGACCAAGTGGCCCCCCGGGGTGACGAAGCGGCCGATTCGATCGAGGACCCCGATCGGATCGGTCAAGTAGTAAAGGACCTCGTTGAGGACGACGGTGTCGAAACGGGTCTCAGGTTGGTAGGTGCGAACGTCGCCTTGGACGAACGTGGCGTCGGGAAACCCATGGCGGGTGGCGAGATCGATCGCCTCCCGGGAAATGTCGAGACCGAGGTAGCGGCTGTAGCCGGCGGGGCCCAGCCGACCGGCGAGGAGCCCTTCGCCACAACCGGCGTCGAGTACGGAGCCGCCGGGGTGGAAGTGACTGACATACCCGGCAATGATGCTGTACCGACCGAGCTCCGCCAGGCCGCCCATGTAGGCCCATCGTCCATCGCGCCACTGGCGGTTGAGAGTCTTGGGCTTCAGGGCGTAGGTTCCCCAGCCGGGTGGTGTCAGCTTCGGGTCCGACAAATTGGTCCGACCGCGGAGGTGATCGAGGAGGGAACGGAGCATAGCGAGCGGTATCGATTCGCAGGTTCCTGGAACCTAGTCCTCTGCGGTCATCATCGCTAGCCGAACCGAGCGGGCCGGCCCACCCAGCGGAACCGGGGCGGTGTACTCTCCACCAAAGCTCAAAGCCGGTCCCGGAGTTCACGAGGGTGCCACGAGTGGAGCACCAGGCGCCGGGGTCGGCGGCGAGGAACTGAGGAAGGAACCATTCCGAAGGAGAACCTCCGCGAACTCCTGATTGCGATCGCCGTAGGATGGACCTTTCTCACGGTTGTCCGATTTGTCGACATCAACGAGCGGGAACCGGTTTGGGTCCTGGTCGTCATGTTTGCCCTTGGGGCCGTGGCTTCCCTCGCCGGACCGATCCTGGGCGACCACTCGTGGTCGAGTCCCGACCGGTTGGTTGGGGCGGCGGTGGTCGAGACCACCAAGTTCCTTGCCCTTGGGGCCGGAATCGCGGTGTTGGTCGGCGTCTCCCGGGTCCGGGGCTGGTCGGAGTTTTCCGACGTCCTTGACGGAGTAATCTATGGCATTGCCGTCGGCCTGGGCTACAGCACCGGGGAGACGGTGATTCGCGAACTCGCGATGTCGGGCCTCCCTTTCCGCGACCTGATCAGTACTCCGTGGCAAACCGTGATCGGGGCCGTGGCTGGCGGCCTCTCGCACGGTGTGTTCGGCGGGATCATCGGGCTCGGGATGGGGCTCGCCCTCGAGGCTCGGTCGCGAGCCGGGCGGATCGCCTGGATTGCGGCAGGGCTGGCCGGTGCCATCGCGGTCAATGGTGCGTTCCGGGTGCTGGCCCATGGAAACGCGCTGGGAGGGGAGGCCGGGTTGGTCCGCGCTTGGCTTGCCGTGCTGCTGCCAATGCTCGGCCTGGTCGGTCTCGGGGTTTATCATCTGGTCCTCGAACGCCGGGCGATCCGGAGGGAACTTCAGGCGGAGGTCGAGGCCGGCTTCCTGGACTCGGAAAGCCTCGGATTGCTGGACAGCTTCTGGCGCCGCCAGCTTCGCTATTTCGGCCTCCTGGTGCGCGGTCGGTTCGCCGACTGCCTCCACCTTGCCGCCCTTCACAACCGGCAGGTGGCTCTCGCGCTGCTCAAACGGCGGGCGGCCCGAGAAACGGACCCGAGCCGGCTGGCCCGATTCGCGGTGCCACTCGACGCCCTCCGCGTGGGCATCCGCCAGGCCGCCCGGGCAGCCGGCGTGGTCGGGATCGGCCTGTTCTTCCTGGTCGCCGTGCCAGAGGGGCGGGCGGAGTCGGCCGAGTTGCAGTGGCGCGGAGTGGACCACGCGGTCGAGGGGCGACCAAGGACATTGGAGCGTATTGGAAACGACAGTTAGGCGACCAGTATCGTCCCCCCACCGTGGTCGAGCCCTACCCCCTCGTCGGCCCCTGCCAATACCAGAAGGGGAACGCCGAGTACTGTGCGCTAATCGCAGCATCTTCTATGACCGCGAGCTGCTCGCCGCCCTGTTCCAGCGACCGGGCGACTTCGCGGTGTTCTTCCTGCTGGCTCACGAATGGGGCCATCTCGTTCAGGATCTTCGAGGCCAGTTGAGTCCCTTCGCCGGCCTTCACCAGATCCAGCGCGAGGTCCAGGCCGACTGCATGGCCGGCGGCTACGCTCGCGACGCGGCACCCCGGATCCTCGAGCCCGGCGACACCACCGAGGCCATCACGGCGCTGTACCAGTTCAGGGACTCCCATGATACGCCCTGGTTTGATCGCGGGGCGCACGGCAGCGCCGGGCAACGGATCGACGCGTTTCAGGAAGGGCTCGAGCGACGTCCCTGCGACGGTGCCCCGTTCTGGAAGTCGATTCACCTCGACCGTGAGGCTTGGCAGGATCAAACGACCCCGAAGCAGGGGTCACTCATTGATAACGTCGTCTGCGCCAAAGGCCGGTTCCGGCGGGTCAGCCTGTCCGTCTTCCCCCATGCCGGAGACCCGGCGATCACCGATGCGGTCACGGCCAGGTTCCAGTCCGCCGACGGAGTCGAGATCACGATGATCCGGTTTGCCATGGTTTCGGTGGACCAGGCCGTGGCGGCAATGGCTCGGTTCGCCAAGACCGCGGCCGATTCAGGATATCGGGAGACCCGGTCCGACCGCCTGATGGACGGGACGAACGTCATCGGACAATGGAAGTTGCTCAGCGGGAAAACCGAGGTGGCGTTGTTTCAGAACCGCCAGGCCGTTGAGCTAAACGGAGGCCCGGCCGACGCCGTTTGGGAATTCATGACGTCGACCAAGGAGGACTGTAAGCGGTGACCACTCGGCGCCCGCGAATGAGTCGCGGGCCTCGGCCGGTGACTCAGCGTCGGTGCGACGACCACCCGTCGGTCAGCGTCTTCAGATACGCCACCACCGCCCGCTCGTCGTCCGGAGTGAGCCCGAGGTTCCCCAACTCGTCCCGGTTGACGTTGTCCAGGACCTCGGGCGCCGGCCAGCAGTTCTCACCGAACCGCGGATGGCTCACCCAGGCGCAATCCGGCAGCACGTCCCGAGTGTTGTAGAAGTGGACCACCTGCTCCAAGGACCGGAGCGCGCCGTTATGCATGAACGACTTGGGCGCCCCGTCGAACCCTCGTTTGTCGAGGTTCCGAAGGGTCGGGACTTTGAACTTCCCGAACTCCGCCGACTCGTTCCGAAACCCACCGATGCCGCGGTCAAGGAATGACGGATCGGCCCGGAGCGCGGGATTGAGCGGATTCGCTGGAATCCCAATGTTGTCGTTAGTGAAGTCGGTCAGCAGCGCCCGGCGTCCTCCATTGGGATGACAGGCGGCACAGTTAGCCTGCCCCTCATACAGGTCGAGCCCCCGCCGTTCGAGACGGGTCAGCGACGTCGCCCCGCCAGATGGGCGTCGTACTTCGAATCGAATTGGTTGACCTCGGCCGATGCGTCGAACGCCGCGATCGCGTGGGCCACTCGATCGTATTCGACGCCAACCTGGGCCCGGTCGGCCGGCGCGAGCGGGACCGTGGTCCCCTCGTTGCTACACAATCCATCGGCCTGATTCGGAAAGTCGATCGAGTTGATGCTGCCACCGTAGGTCCGAGCCCAGGTGTCTCGATAGTGGCCCCGTGCGATCCGATAGATGACGCAGGCCCGATCTGGCAGCGCCTGTTCGACGGCGTTGACGAACGGGGGTCGAGCTTCATTTCCCGGCCCCCCGGCGAGCGCCAGGTCAACTGGATATCGTGGGGAACATCCGTGGAGCCGCCCGCCCGCGACACGAAGATCTGCTTGAGCCCGAGGTCCGCCAGCCACACTTCAGCGACCCCGGCCTCGAGGTACCCGTCGCGTTTGTACTCGCGGTCATAGACCCGCGACCCAACGCCGGAGACTTCGACGGCCAGCCGAGCCCAGTCAGGGTCATGCCCTCGCGGACCACCATCGAAAGCACCGATCGTCGCGAGGCGCCGAGCGCCGATCGAACCCCGATCTCCCGGGTCCGTTCCGCCACGCTCGCCGACATGACGCCGTAGATCCCGGCGGCCGCCAGCACCAGCGCCGCCAGGTCCGAATACGGTTCACCCACCGCCGCCGGACCGATGCGTTACTAAGGCGTGGTCACACTGATCAGCTCGATGCGCTCCTTGCCCGGCACCGTCTCCAGCACAAAACCCACCCCCGGGCAGTAGGTCTTGGTCTCGATCACGTTCGGCTCGAGACTGGTGCCGTCGTTGGTGGTGATGCAGCCGGTATACTTGCCATTGGGGACGTTCACCTTCTGACCGACGCTGACGACCGTCGCGAAGTCCTCCGCCTCCCCCTTCAGATACTCCTGCAGATATTTCTCGCCCACGTGGGCCGCGGGGTCGGCCCACATGATGATCCCGGGTAACGCGCCTTTGACGGTCCACTCCCACGACCCTTTGGTGCTGGTCACGCGACCGTTCTCCATCTCCTTGGAATCTTCGCCCAGGTACCAGACGCTGCCGTCCGCGGCCTGGGCGTACCAGTCCTCGGTTTCCTCGATCAGCTTGCCGTCGAGATAGACCTGGTCGTGCACCGCGGTGGCCGCCACCCCGTTGACCATGCGAGCCTTGGGCAGCACCGTGACGGTACCGGTCTCCAGGCCGTCCTTGGTCTTGCCGGCAAAGCGGTAGGTGGTCCCCTTGGGCAGCGGGAAGTATGGATTGGTAACCTCGGCGGCCCACTTGGACGGAATCCTGGGTTTGTACTTGTCGCCGGCCTGGGCGCTGGCCGTCCTGGTGGCGGGGAGCAGCGCCGCAACGGCGGCGAGCAGTGCCCAGCATTTCGAGTATCGCGCAGTCATTCAGCCTCACCTGTTGAAGTAATCCGATCAGGAAACAGCGATTCGAAGAAGGAGCCCGCGAAGTCCCGGTTTGTGACAGCCCGCCCCTGGCTCGCGGGCGGGGTCCGGCGGCGGGCACGGGGCCTAGAGTCGCAAGGCATACGACAGTTTCACCAGCAACTGGTCGGAATCGAAGCCGAAACGATTGGTGGCGCTCCGCACCAGATTGTGATTGTAGACCACGAAGAACTCGGCCAGCGGGGTGATGGTCCAGCGGAGCCGGGTGTTGGTGCCGAAAGTCCGGCTCTCGTTGTCGTACTGGACCAGGCTGGCGACCTGCAGGTCAGGCGAGAAGTTCAACTGGACACGGCCGGAATACAGCCGCTGAACGAAATTGCCGCCGGGCAATCTGCCGCTGTTCCGCTCCAGCCCCAATTCCAGATTGAGCAGGGCCGATGGCTTTACCCGTGCGGTCAGCGCCAGCGTATTGAGATGCCCGCCATAGAAACCGCCGAATGACCAGGTGGCCTCTCCGCTGAGGCGGCGCTTGTCCGCCAGCGCCCCCTGCACCTCCACCCTGTCCCAATGGTAGGAACCCGCCGGGACGGTCACCCTGCTGGTGGGAGAGCCGAAGACGTCGAAGTCCTCTTTGGGCCGGTCGCCATGCGGGCTGATGTTGAGCTCGAAGCGATCCCCGCTCTGGAGCTTCCAGTCGATCGGCTTGACCTCCAGCAGGTAGCTCTCCCACCTGCCGCCGAGGTCGGTGACCAGTGACGGGTTGAATTCGAAGATGAGCTGCCGGGCCAGCCGGTGGTTCGGCCGGGGGAGATAGGCGGCCTGCAGTTGCCAGATCTGTACCCCGGTGCGCGGCACGAACCCGAGTGAGGGCTCGAAGCCGGCGCCGATGCGCTTGTAGGCGAGGGAGACATCCCACAGATCGTTGGGGTAGCTGATGATCCCTCCGAGGGCGCTGGCGCCGCCCAGGTCGTCGCGATGATTGCGCAATCCCCACAGTCCAACGAGAAAGTTCTTGTCGCCCCGAAACGCCGAGGTCTGGTAGGTCAGGTCGACGCCCGCCATCCAGCTGCCCGGCTGCGCCAGCTGATCCCCCGCGGTGGCGATCATGCCGATCGAGGACTCGGCGAGGACATTCTGCTTGACGCGGAGCACCCCCATCGTCGCGTCAGTGGACAGGGTATCCACCCCGCGGGTGCGCACCACGAGAGCCCCGACGTTGGTATTTCCCACCCGGCCATCCACCTTGCCGCCGACGGTCAAAGGGATCTGCTGCAGGTCACTTCCCTCGCCCACCAGCCCGATCCGGCGGCTGAAGAAGGGCACCAGGTCCTTCTCGTTGCCAACCGCGAACTCGAAGATGTCCGAACCGGCGAGAAAGAAGCTTCGCTTTTCGGGGAAGAGCAGATCGAAGCGGGTGAGATTGGTCTGCCGGGCATCGACCTCGGTTTCTCCGAAATCGGTGTTGACGGTGACCGAGGCTTCCAGGTTGGGGCCCAGCCGTTTGCTCGCATCCAGGCTGCCCTTCACCGTGTAGTCCCGCGACCCACCCTGGTCCGCCCGGCTGGCGTTGCCGACAACGGTGGGGCGCAGGCTCACACCGAGGCCGTAGTCGAACGGTGGCAGATCGGTCAGCAGGCCGGCGTGGCTGGTCTGAAAGATCTTGTCGTCGCGGTCGACCCCGGCCCAGCGGGAGGTTTCCTGCAATCGCTCGACCCGGCGCTCGATGTTGAATCCCCACCGATCCAGCCCCCGCTTGAAGCTGAGGCTCCTGATCGGAATCCTGATCTCGACACTCCAGCCCTGCCCGTCGCGAATACTCTTTGCCTCCCATACCGCATCCCAGTTGGAATTGACATCCTCTCCCCGGTTTGTGACCAGACCGTCGAACCGGGCCCCATTCGGATTGACGGCGAAGACGAAGCCGGTGCGGCCATCACGGAAGGGATCGAAGACGAGCAGAATATGGTCTTCAAGCACCAGTGCGGAATCGTCACGCGCCTTGGCGAATGCCACGATCCCTGCCGGATTCGTGTCATGGCAGATCACGCCGATGATGAGTTCGGTCGGGCTGGCGAGCACCTTCACCACCGTCCGCCCGGCGGGCTCACCCCCTTCGTACGGTTCGATCGTGAGGAGGTCGGCGATGGAGTCCGCCATACTCCAGTCCGGTTCGTCCAGCCGTCCATCGAGCCGAATCGGGCCCGAAACCGTGCCGGCCCTGAGCCGCGGCGTCACATTGCCCTGCGCGCTCGGCACGATGCTCCCGTCCAGTGCACTCACGTTCACTTCGGTGGGCTCTCCCCCGCCACGGCGCTTGATGTCGAAGGTCCAGATCAGCTTCCCCCGGGCACGCACCAGTTCGAGAGCCTCCACCGCGCCCCCCGGCACCTGGGCGAGTGCCAGGGCCCGGGCCGAATCCTCCCCGACCCGGGCCAGCGCGGCGAGAGCTGGTGGCACATCCCGCTCGTAGGCCGGTCGCTGAGTGGACTTCTGTGCCATCAGGGTGGAACTCACACCAAGTGAGAGTCCGACAACCAGGTGGAGCATCATGGCGGATCGGATCATGCGGTCCGCAGCAACGACCTCAGGTCGTTCGCACCCTGCGATGCGGCATTCAGATCGCGGCCGGCGGCCGCTCGCTTCAGCCTGGCGAGCAGGGCGTTGAGCCGGGCCTGGTCGGCAGAACGGAGGGTGTGGAGGATTCGGTCCCGGGTCCACTCCAGCACCGCGACATCGCCCAGGACAGCGGCGTGATCCCGTGCCGCGGCATCCACCAGCAGTTGTCGCGCCCAGAGCTCGAAGCGGGCCCGATCGATCTCGACTGGGGGCCGGTGGCGGAGCCGAAAATCATGGGCCGCCCGCGCGACCACGATGGCAGCGTGCCGGCTCGGACCCGCCTGATGGCTCCCAACAGCCGAGGTGAGGAGGGCCAGCGCGTCGGTCATCTGAGTGGCCAGCATCGGCGGCGTGCCGCTGTCCCGGAACCGGGCCCAGGAGGAGTCGATCTCCCGGAGCGCGACGGCGGCGCGGGTCCAGGCTCCCGCCCCGGCGGCATCGAACAGGCGGGCGGTCGCCGTCGCGAGGCTGTCTAGCGCGGCGGGGGGCGCGCCGGCTAACGCATCTGTCGGGACGGCGACGGCGATCGCCTCGAGGTCGCCGGGCAGCCCGGTGCTGAACTCGCCATAGCCGGGGGCAAAGATCTTGTCCTCACGCAGCGCGTCCTGGTGCAGCTCGCTCACCACGACCGCGCCGGCCACTGGCCCGGTCGGGCCGGGCACAATGACATTGGTGGCCTTGACGGTGACTTCCTCGAAGACCAGGCCGCAGATGTTCTCGGTGCGGAAGGCGTCTCCCACCTTTGGCATGGCGGGCATGATCATTGCGCCGGGACCGTCGCGTCCCGCCAGCCAAGTGCCTTCCCGGTCCTCGACCTTGCCGTCGACGTAGTTGTAGACCTCCTCGCCCAGGTACCAGACCGCGCCATCGTCCGCCTGGGCGTAGAGGTCGACCGCTGCCTCCTCGATGCGGCCGTCGATGAAGGCGAGGTACTGCGATTGCACCACCGGAATCCTGCGGCCGAGCCAGGCAATCTCCCGTGTGGCGGGCAACAGCGTCACCTCCACTCGGAAGGGCTTTCCGCCGACCTGGCCGAGCTGGATGTACGAGGTGATCTGGTCGACGGGGAAGAGCGGGTTGGTGCCGCGAGTGGAGCGGGAGAAGACCGGGGTTCCCCGATCCACCCGCAGACTGTCGGCGGCCAGCGGGAGCGGCTTTCCCTTTTCGTCGGGGCACGCCTGCCCCTGGGCAGGGCGGGCGCCGCAGACGAAGAGCATGAGGTCGACAACAAGGACGGACAGGCCGAGTCGAGCGGCTGGGTTTCGCATGGGGGACCTCCAAGCGTGGGAG
>JAYTTT010000403.1:0-4435 GCA_043744895.1 Gemmatimonadota bacterium
TCTAGCCCGATCCAAGGCCGCTAGATTTCCGTGCGATGAACGAACCCCAATGGCATGACCTCGGCCCGGTCGACGACCTGGCGGCCCGGCCGCTCCAGCAGATCACGGTCGGCCGGACCCGGATCGCGCTGTCCCACCACGACGGCGTCTTCGGCGCGATCTCCGGGGCGTGCAACCACGTCGGCGGCCCCCTTGGCGACGGCAGCCTCGACGGTGAGTACGTGACCTGCCCGTGGCATCACTGGAAGAACCATCGCACGACCGGACTCGGCGAACCGGGCTACGAGCATGAGGCGGTGCCGCGGTTCGAAACCAAGATCGAGGCCGGCCACCTCTGGATCAATCTGGAACCGGTCACTAAGCGGCAGCGAATCCCTCACGACCCCCACCCGCTGTCCCGCCCGGTTGGCCGGACCGAGGGCGGCCTCAGAGTCGCGGGTATTTCCACAACGGCCATGGACCCGGCATTTCCCCGGGTGTCGACCTCGGAACTGCTCCTCCAATCGGCCCTGGACCATGCCACGGCCGCCGGAGCCGAAACCCGCCTCATCAAACTCAATGATCTGAGCTTTCGCCACTGCGAGGGCTACTACTCGAAGAGCGCCCACGCCTGCACCTGGCCGTGCTCGATTACCCAGATGGATCCCGCCGATCAGCTCGACCAAGTCTACGAGGCCATGGTGCACTGGGCCGATGTTCTGGTGGTGGCCACACCGATTCGGTGGGGGGCCGCGAGCTCGCTGTACTTCAAAATGGCCGAACGACTCAACTGCGTCCAGAATCAGACCACGATCCGGAACCGGGTGATGATCCGCAATAAGGTCGCGTCGTTCATCGTGATTGGCGGACAGGACAACGTCCAGGGCGTGGTCGGCCAGATGCTGACCTTTTTCGGCGAGTTGGGGTTCATGTTTCCCCAGTTCCCGTTCATTGCCCACTCCCGGGGCTGGTCCGCGGAAGACATGGAGAACAACGTTCGTGACGTCCAGCGAAGCCGGGAGCTCCGCGAGGGTGCTGAGCAGTTGATGGAACGGTCGCTCTGTTTGGCACGGGACCTTCTGGCCGCCAAACCGACGCCGGACACCATCGCCCGCGGCGGTCGCAAAGCCCACCACTTGAGCTGAGGATATATGGATCCTGATCGACGCGAGTTCATCGAACGAATGGCGGCCGGCGCGGCGGTGGTCTCGGGCGCTTCCTTCCTGAGCCCGAGCCCGGCCTCGGCCCAAGGCCAACCGGCCTGGGACCTGAGCTGGGTGGACCGAATCAAAGGAAGCCATCGGGCGGTGTTCGACAGCACCGAGATCGAAGACGGCGCCGGGCTCCTCCGATCGATGATCTGGAAGATGCAGTACGCTGAGGTCCTCCACGCCGGCGCGGACGACATGACGGCGGTCGTCGTCATTCGCCACAGCGCGATTCCCCTGGCGATGACTCAGGAGTTCTGGGACAAGTACGACATTGCCAAGGAAAAGAAGGTCAAGAACCCGATCACCGAACAGCCGACCAAAACCAACCCGGTCCTATTGTCGGCCGACCGGGGTGAGTTGCCGGCCCCGATGGCGAGCCTCAACCTCGCGGGCTTTCTCAAGGGTGGCGGGATCGCGCTGGCCTGCAACCTGGCCTTCGGCGACTGTGTTCGGACCATCGCGAAGCGTGACAAGGTGGACGACGCCGAGGCCCGCAAGCGGGCGCTGGCTATGTTGCTGCCGGGCATCGTCCTGCAGCCCTCCGGCGTCTTTGCGACCATCCGGGCCCAGGAGGCCGGTTGCCACTACCTCAAGGCCAGCTGAGCTACTTCGGCACCACGAACATGGTGGCCCAGTCCCGGCCGGTCTGGGCCATCAACTTGAAATGAAGCTTGGCCGACGCGGTGTCGTAGTAGTACGCGTTGCCGGTACCGGCGTCGAGTTCCGCCAGACTCGCGGCCGCCGCGATCGCCGTCGAGGTGTTGTAGTCGCGATAGACGTTGACCTGCCCGGTCGGGTATGGAACCGCGACCCGGACCCACTCTCCCTGAATCAGCCCGGTGGCAAACAACTGCGGCTTGGTCGGAACCCCGGCCTTGAAGTTGACCGAATAGGTCCGAGTGGGGGCCACTGACGCCGACACCATCCACGCGTTGCCGGGCACCCCGACGAAGGTTCCCGTCGCGCCGTCGTCCCGAACCACATCGAGCGGCGCGATGGTTTGCTGATCGGCCGAGCGAACCTGCACGTTCACGAATCGGTTGAGGCAGACGTAGGCGTTCCATGGTTGCCGGAGGGTACAGGTGGGCGTCACCAGGAGCGGATTGTTGGCGGCCACAAATGCCCCCGCCGTCCCAGTCAGGCTGCCGTCAACGTCGTACATGACCGCGGCCTTGTCGCCGTCCTTGTCGGCCATCGGATTCTCGAGGAACACCTGATTGGCGTTCACGAAGGTCAGCTGCTTGGCGTAGTTGCCGGTGCTGATCGGAAAGCCGTTGGTCCGGTTGTAGCCTAACGCGCTCATGTAGTTGTTGGCGGTCGGCTGAAAATTGACGAACGTGACCCGCTCGGCCCCGACCCGCCCGTCGTAGAACTCGTAGCCCCGAACCGGAAACCCGCGGGAAAACGGCGCCCCGACGTTGGCGCTCTGACCGATGATCACGGCGTCCTGAATGAAGGTCTCGTTCGACGCGAAGGTCGCCCCGATGTGATTGTCGGCCAAGGTCGGATTGGCCAGCCGGAGTTCAGACCCCCGCAACCACACCGCCCGGAACGAGTGCTTGTAGCCGGTGAAATTCCGGAACGAGGCGGTGACCAGCGGACTCCGGTTGTCGGCTGGATTCTGGCGGGGTGCGTAGTGGACCGTTTCCAGCGTCCCGTCGAGCTTGGGACCCTGATCGACGTTGAGCCCGGTGTTTCGGTTCGAATGGGCCACGTTGTCGGAGAACTCCCGGAGCGGGGTCGTGCGCGGTTTGGCCGGGCCCCCGACCGAGAGCCCGGTCGGCGCGGCCGGCAGCGCAAACCAAAACCCGAACCCGCTCGAACCGGCGGCGACGTTCCGGCGATAGGTGTTGTCGGGGTTGGTAATCCAGAACGTGGCCGGGTCCACGTCCGAAGGCAGCACCTGCTCGCCCGCCGCCGGACGCCGGGTGGCGAGGCCCAGATTGCCCTCGAACACATTACCGGTCTCGGCGCCGTCCTCGAGGAAATACGCATGCCCGATATTGTCGTAGCAAACGTTGTTCGACACTTGGGCGTTGTTCGACCCATGGACGGTGACGCAGCGGTTGAAGGTTTTCCAGACGCTGTTGTTCTTGAAATACTGGCCATCGACGTTGCCGGCCATGTGCCAGTGCATCGGATAGCGGGCCAACTGCTTCTTCTGGCCCATCCGGGTCAGCTCAACGCCCTCGACCCGGGCCACCGCGCCCTGGATGACCATCAGGTGACCGCCGAACCCACCGGTCAGCGAAGCGCTGTCCCCCTGAATCACGATGTTGCGCGACAGGAGTCCGACTTCGGCTCGCTCGTCGAGTTGCCGCCCACCCAGGGTTTGGAGCTGGCCCCAGTGGGCGTAGCGGAGCGGATTTTGGAGGGTCACTTGGTTGCCCTGGACCTGGCTGATCACCATCTCCTCGGCCTGCAACGGATCGAAATCGGTCGAGGCCAGCACAATCCGGTCGCCGGGCCGCCAGTCGATCGGACCGTTGAGCTGAATCTGAGTGGCGCCGGCCGCCGCGTTTGCCGCCAGTCTGGTCCAAGGCACCCGGGTCTCGCCATGAAGGTCGAGGGACCCGCTAATCACCGCCAGCACCTTGGCCCCGGCGCCTTCGACATTGTCGGTCGAGGGGCCGGTCAGAGTAATGACCGCGCGCTTGGTAAAGGCCGTCGCTTCCGATCCAATCTTGAGCGCGCCCTTCACCACGATCCAGCGCGAAGTCAGGGCGACATCGCGATCATCGAACTCAAGGGTACCCTCGATCGTTAGGCCGTTCAGCGCGGGCGGGGAGACGTCGAGGTGGATGGTCTGCCCTGCCGCAATGACCACCGCCGCCCCGGCACCCGGCAACGTCCCGCCCGGCCAGGCGCTCGGATCCGACCAGTTGCGAAAGGCCGGCGGCGGAGGCGGGGGCGGCGGCGGAGCCGGCGGCGACACCGAGTCGTCTGGCGCACAAGCCGCCACGGCAACCAATACCAACGGTGCGAGGCGGAATGAGATTCGGCTCATCGGTCGGCTCCGGTCGGGGTTTCTGCTGGGTGCTATCGGGCCTGACACCCGAAACGTAGGCTCCCCCCCGAAGCAGCACAAACCACGCCGCCCCCCTCCCTGCCGGTGGTTGCACCCGCGGCCCAATTCCGCCCCGAAAGGACCGACCCACTGCAACCCCATGCTCCCTTTCCCCCACAAAACCCCAGCATTCGCCCCCCCCGAGTGCCGAGTGCCGAGTGCCGAGCCCCGAGTGCCG
>JAYTTT010000404.1:0-17375 GCA_043744895.1 Gemmatimonadota bacterium
GATCGCGCTGGAGACCCGGTACGGAAGGGCTCCGGGGCCCGAGGAGGTCGCCCGTGCCATGGGAATCGATCTGTCGTCCTACTATCGCATGAAAGAAGACGTCGACGGCGGGGTCATGGTGTCGCTGGCCGGGACCGTCGCACGCGGCGGAGATGACTCCCTGAGTCTCGAGGAGACCCTCGCCGATCCGGCCGGGGACGACGCATTCGAGGACGTCGGCCGGCGCGAGACCTTCCAGCGGCTCAAGGTGGCGATCGCCCGGTTGCCCCCCCGGGAACGCACCGTGCTCTCGCTCTATTACTACGAGGAGCTCAACCTCAAGCAGATCGCGGAGGTGCTCCACGTCACGGAGTCGCGAATCAGCCAAATCCGGACCCAAGCGCTCAAGCGACTCCGGATCCAACCGCTGGTCAATGAGGAGGACGTATGAATCGACGGCTCTGGGCTTCGGTCGGTCTCGTCGTCGCCGTGTTAGGCGCCGGGTCGGCGGCCGCCGGCTCGAAGGAGCGGCTGGTCACGACCCTCGAGGCGGGGAAGCGCGCGGTCGGCTGGGCCGATCGAACGACCCGAACGGTCGGCTGGCCGGTGCTGGCAGGCGTCGCGGTACTGGCAGCCGGCGCCGTCATCGCCACGGGCCGGCGACGCCATCGGTCGGGCTATGCCGAGCCCTGGCGAACCGTCATCCAGATGGGTGGTCGCGGGCGAAGCGCGTCGGCCATCGCCCAGGCCACCGGCCTTCCCCAGGATGCGGTTCGGATTCTGCTCGCCCCCGTACAGGTCGAAATCTCCCAAAGGGGCAACTCCTTCCGGTCATCTCAGCCGGACGCCTCGCCGCGTGGGTCGGACGATCCACCGCGGCCCCATCGATGAACTGCTTGCTCCGAAGGCACTTGAAGCTTAGCACCGCCACCGCCGGTCGGGCCGCCGAACCCGGCACGCGGGTTGCCCCAAGGCCGGGTGGAGGCACGCCATGATCACTTTTTCGGGTCTTCTCACCGCCGCGCGGACGCTGTCCTATTACTCCCGGCGCCAGGAGATCACCGCCAACAACCTGGCCAACGTCAATACCGCCGGCTTCAAAGCCGATCGGCTGGTCGCCCACGCCCTCGGGGACTACGCCAGTCCGGTTCCGGTCGAGGCCACCGACCTCCGCCAGGGCGCCCTTCGGATGACCGGACGTCCGCTCGATGTGGGCCTCGAGGGCGCCGGGTTCCTGGTCGCCGAATCTCCCGGAGGCGAGCGGCTCATTCGCGGCGGCAGTCTCAAGCTCGACGGCGCTGGGCAGCTAATCACGTCCGATGGGCTCCCGGTCCTCGGCACCCAGGGGAGCATCATCATTACCGGATCGACGATCGACATCGCCCCGGATGGTACGGTGACAAGCGACGGTCACGTCGTCGACCGGCTTCGGATCGTCGCCCCCGAACAGGGCGTCGCCCTGTTGAAGGAGGGTGCGGGCCGCTTCGTGGCCGGCGACACCGCCGAGGCCCCCGACACCCACATTCGGCAAGGCCAGCTCGAAGAAGCCAATATCGACTCGATCGGCGGGATGGTCTCGCTGGTCGAAATTCAGCGCGCCTATGCGGCCAGCGTCACGGTCCTTCGTACCATGGACGGCGTGTTAGGCTCCATTACCAGCGACGTGGCACGGGTCTAACCCCAAAGGAATGCGGTCCTCATGAATCCAGCGCTCCGAACCTCCGCGAGTGGAATGGTGGCCCAGCAACGGCTGATCGACGTCATTGCCAACAATTTGGCCAACGTCAACACGACCGCGTTCAAACGCAGCCGGGCCACCTTCGAAGATGTCCTCTACGAGACCCTGCACGGCGAATCGCTGGTGAACTACCAAAGCAACGAGAGTGTCGCCCCGATTCAGGTCGGGAAAGGCACCCGGGTCGCGAGCGTGTTGCGGTTTCACCAACAGGGAACCCTCCAGGAGACCGGCCGACCGTTCGACCTCGCCATCGAGGGCGACGGGTTCTTCCACGTCCAGCGGCCCGACGGCAGCGCCGGCTTTACCCGGGATGGGAGCTTCACGATTTCCAGCACTGGGGCCCTGGTAACGGGCGCTGGATATCTGGTCCAGCCTGGGGTCACCATTCCGCCGGATGCCGCCGATGTCACCATCTCACCTAACGGAGTCATCTCGGTCCGATCCGGCGACAATGCGGCGAACCCCGTCGAGATCGGCCGGATCGAGCTGGTCCGGTTTGCCAACCCGACCGGCCTCGAAAGTCTCGGCGAAAATCTCTATCGCGAAACGGTCGCCTCGGGGCAGCCGTTGACCGGACAGCCGCAGGAAGCCGGGTTTGGCCGGATCGTCCAGGGCAACCTCGAAGGCAGCAACGTCGAGATCGTCACCGAAATGACCGACATGATCGCAGCCCAGCGGGCCTATGAAATCAACGCCAAAGCCATCCGGGCCACCGACGAGATGATGCAGAGCACCAATGATCTGGTGCGGTGAGCTTGTGACCGGCCTGACGCTGGCGTTAGGCGGCCTGGTGCCCGGTCCCGTCGCCGACCGGGTTCGGGCCGCGATCGCCCGAACCTGGACGGTCGGGGCGGAACAGATTCGGATCGAATGGGGCCGGATCGGCCCGACCGCGGTCATCGGGCCCGACGCGGCCTTTCGGCTCTTCGGCGGTGGGCGCGACGGCCGATTCGTGGTGGCGGTCAAGACCAGTACCGGGGGCGAAACCGCCATCGGGGTTCGGGCCGGCGTGCTCGACTCCGTCTGGGTCGCGGCCCGGCCGGTGCCCACCGGGACCCGGCTTAAGGCCGCCGATTTCCGCCGGGAGGAGCGCCTGGTCTGGGGTGCGCCCCCGCCGCGGGGAACCCTAAGCCCGCTCGGATGGCTGACCGAGCGATCGGTGCGCGAAGGCGAGCCGCTTCGGCCCCCCGTGATCGTCGAGCCGCCGATCATTGCCGTCGGCGACCGGATCCGGTTCCAGTGGGACCAAGACGGTCTCCGGATCGTTCGTGAGGGGGTCGCGACGATCAAGGCTCGCCGAGGTGATCGAGTGCTTGCTCGGGACCCGAACCGAAACGAAACCATTGAAGGCATCGCCACCGGCCCGGGAACCGCCCGGCTGGCAGGGAAGGAACGTCCATGATCGCCCGAATTGCTACCATCATCCTGGTGGCCGCCCTAACGACCAACGTGGTGGCGCAGACGCCGGCCCCGCGGGATAGCGCCACCACCACGCTTGCGGCGGCCACCGCGCCGAAGACGGCGCCCCCGTCACCCCGGGCCGGGTGGCTTTCCGACCGGCTTCCGTTGCGGGTCGGCGACCTCCTCACGATCGTCGTCGACGAATCGGCGGCCGCGAGTGAACGGGTCTCCACCACCGCCACCGCCGACCGTGCCCAACGGGCCAAACTCAATGCCGGGGTCGACGCGCTCGCTCGACTCGGACCGCTCAAGGACTTCGCGACCGGGATGGAAAGCTCGTCCCGCGACGTCGGCGAGAGCGGTCGCCGGGGCGAGTTATCCGCGGTCCTGACTGTCCGGGTCACCGACGTCACGGCCGGGGGGGTGGCCACGATTCAGGGGGCCAAGAACGTCACGGTCGACGGCCGGGCCCAGCTCGTCGAAGTTCGGGGCCTCATCCGGGCCGAGGATATCTCGTCGGCCAACACGATCCCGTCGAGCCGGATTGCCGACGCGGTGATCACCTACAAAGGCAAGAAGATCGCGCCCCGCTCCGGCATTCTCGGCAACATCCTCTCGATCCTGTGGCCCTGATGCCGATCCGACGTCGCACGGCGGCCGTCGCGGCCGTTGCCTGTCTTCTCGTGGTCCCCGCGCTCGGGGCCCAATCCGTGGCCCGGGTTGCCGACCTCACGGTTCGCCAAGGCGTCATTCCGCGCCGGCTGGTCGGGTACGGTCTGGTCACCGGTCTCGACGGAAGCGGGGATCGAAGCTTCGGCAGTCAGAACGCGGCCACCATGACGGTGCGATCCGTCGTGAATCTGTTGCGGCGGTTCAATGTCGAGGTTCCTCCCGAGCAGCTTCGGCTCCGAAACGTGGCGGCCGTCCTGGTCACCGCTGAAATGTCACCCTATTTGAGACCCGGGGGCCGGTTTGAGGTTCAGGCCTCAGCGTTAGGCGATGCGACCTCGCTTCGGGGGGGCGTCCTCTGGATCACTCCGATGTTGAGTGATCCCAACCTGCCGCCGATCGCCACGGCCCAAGGGCCGTTGCTGGTGGCCACCGACGGAACCGGCCGCGCCAGCGTCCGCCAGGGCAACTCCGGGCGCATTGTGGGCGGCGGCATTCTGGAAGTCGATCAGCCGGCGGTGCAACTCGCCGCCGAACCGCGGTTGGCGCTTCGGGATCCCGATCTCCGGATGGCCGGCCGGATCGCCGCCGCGATCGTGGGGGTGTTTGGGGCCGGGACCGCCCGGGCCGATGATCCGGGCAGCATCCTCCTCAACCCCGGGCCCGGACGTGCCGATAGTCTCGGTATCTGGCTCGCGGCGATCGATACCTTGTCGGTGACGGTTGTCGAATCCGCCCGGATCGTGATCGATGGCCGGGATGGCACCGTCGTCGTCGGTGGCGATATCCAGCTCGGCCGGGCCACCGTGAGCCACCGGGGCATTACCGTCCAGGTCGGGGCCCCGCCGGATTCCACCCGGTCCGCGGCCGACTCAGCCACGCCGAGCCTGGTCAGGGCGCCGTCCGGCGCGAGCGTCCAGACGCTGGTGGCCGGGCTCCACGCCGCTGGCGCCCGGCCGCCCGAGGTGGCCGCGATTTTCGAGGCGCTCCGCGCGGCCGGCGCCGTTCGAGCCGACGTGGTGATTCGATGATCGACCCCATCCCCGGCTCATCCCGGCTCGGAACGCCGGGGCGGAGTGGCGAGAATGATCGGCTGCGGAGCGTGGCGCATCAATTCGAAGGGGTCTTCGTCGCCCAGCTCTTTCGGGAAATGCGGGCGACGATCCCGGAGGACGAGGCGGTGCCGGGGCAGAACATGTACACCGGACTAATGGACGACGCGCTGGCCGGTCAGGCCGCGGATCGTTCGACGCGCGGGCTGGGCGAGGCGCTCTACCGCCAGCTGGCGGCACGGTTCACTGGAACGGATCATGGCAACCCAAGTCGGTAAGCGGCTCGAGTCGGCAGAAGGCGCTACCACGCTGGGCCGAGCCTTGCGCGCCGAACTGGGTCTCCTGGCCGAGCTCAAGGCTCAGCTCGTGGAACAACGGGCCGCCTGTGCCGCGGACGACACGGCCACGCTCGAGTTGGTGGTCCAACAGATCAGCCGCACCTTGCTGACCCTCCGGGAGGCCCGGCGCCAGCGGGCCCACCTGCTCGAGATGGTGACGGGCGAGCCGGGAGTGGTCCTGGCCGATGCCGCCGAGCTCCTCCCGGCCGACGACCGGCCGGGGTTCCGGCTCCTCTGCCGCGAGCTGCATGCGAGCGCCGTCGCCGCCAATCGTGAATTGGTGATCAACCAGGCGGCGATTCGGCGGGCCATCGAGTCGGGAGAACAATTTCTTCACCACCTGCTGACGGCGCCCGGTCCGACGTCGGATCCACAACCCGCACGCTGTGGCGTTCTCTTCAACCAGCGAGCCTGATCGATGTCGCTCACCAGTCTCCTCAATGTCGCGCGCGGTGCCTTGCTGACTCATGAACGGGTGGTGGCGGTCACCGCGAACAATATTGCGAACGCCGAAACACCAGGGTACAGCCGCCAACGCGCGAATTTGTCGGCGGCTCAACCGGAACCCGCCCCGCCGTTCGGTCAAGTCGGTCGCGGGGTCGAGCTCGTCAGCATCGAACGGATGCGAAGCGGATTCTTCGACGCGAACTGGCGTCGGGAGGCCGGGGTGGGCGGCCGGCTCCAAACCCTTCGGGACACCCTGCAGCAAGTGTCGGGCATCATCGGGGAACCGAGCGATACCGGCGTGTCGGCCGGCTTGGATAGTCTGATCGATGCGTTTCAGACCTTAGCCTCGAACCCCGTCGACCCCGCGGCGCGGGCGGTGGTGATTGCCAATGCCACGAGCCTGGCCGACAAGTTTCACAGCATCGACAGCCGGCTCGAAAACGTCGCTGCGAACATCGGGGCCGAGCTTTCCCAGGTCGTGGGCGAGGCGAACGCTCTGATCCACGAATTGAGCAGCCTCAACGGCCAGATTTTGCAGGCCAATGGCCAAGCGCCGGATTTGCTCGATCGGCGGGACATCGCCATTGACAAGCTGAGTGGCTATCTCGACGTCCGGGTTCTTGAGCACGGGCAGGGAACCGTCGACGTGCTTCTCGGCGGGCTCCAACTGGTAACGAATGGGGGGGGGACTCAGGACCTTTCCGTATCGGGAGGTGGTCCTTTCCAGCTGCAGCTCGGGAATCCGCCGGTTCCCGTGTCCTCCGCCAGCGGCAAACTCAAGGGGCTCTTCGATGCCGCCGCCGCGCTCGGGACCCGCGGCACGCCGACGACCAGGGCCACCGGTCTCCGCGGTCAGCTCGACGATCTGGCCCTGGCCATCGTCTCGGCCGTCAATCAGATCCATTCGAACTACGATCCGACGACCAAGCCACTCCAGCCGACGCTCACCCCGGCGCCGTCGCCGCTCGCGACGATCGGGGCCTTTTTCGATCCGGCCGGCGTCACCTCGGCGTCGATTTCGCTCAATGGCGCCCTCGCGGCCAACCCGGCCCTACTGGCGACCGGGTGGAGCACCGCGCCCGGCGACAACTCGATCGCCCTTCGTCTCGGCGAACTGCGGAGCCTCAAGGTTCCGATCCCGGGGGCGACCGCCGCCACCACGAATTCACCGGCGGTCGCGGCCGGCCCGTCAGCGACCCTGGGCGAGTACTTCACCGGGTTGGTGGCAGGCCTCGGCGTCACCACCCAGGATGCCGAGAACGGCGCCGCGGCGCAGGCCACGCTCACCGACCATCTCGAGGCCCAGCGCCAGGACGTGGCCGGGGTCAACATCGACGAAGAAATGGTTCACTTGATTGAACACCAGCAGGCCTATGCGGCCGCCGCCCGGCTGATTCAGGCGGTCGATGAGATGCTGCGGGAGCTGATCAACCTCGGCCGGTAACCGGAAGAATCAAGCGGACCCTGGTCCCACCGGCGGCTCCGGATTCCCAGGCCAACGCTCCACCATACTGCTCTGCCAGCGCGCGGGTGACGAACAACCCGAGCCCGCCGTGGCTGCCGCGGTCTTTGGTCGAGAAATAGAGCGTACCCGCCTCGCTCGGCATTCCGGCGCCGACATCCTCGATGACGATCGCGACCCGTCCGTCCATCGGCATCGTAACCGCCAGCGTCACCGGGTCGGTGGCCCGGGCCCCGGCTTCCTTGGCGTTGGTGATCAGGTTGAGCAGCATTTGCTGAACGGCCGTCTTCGGCGCGGTCACGACCGTCGGCGCTATTGGCTTATCGATCCGGAGGCGGAGCGTCGCGACATTCCGCTGCAAGTCGGCGAGGATCCGGATGTCGTCGAACGCTCCGCCGAGGTCAGTCGACGCCAGCTTGTCCACGGTTGCCCGTCCGAGGCGGCTCAGCAGCTCCAGCGATCCGACCATCTCCTCCAGCGACCGTTCGACCCGAACGGCCACGGCCGATCCCTGGCTCTCCGCCCCGAGGCTCGACCCCAGCGCCACCACCTGCAAATTGTTCCGGAGATCGTGCGCGACGCCTCGCAACAGCTGCTGCGCCTGTAGGGCCCGGTTGAGTGCGATGAGACTTGGGAGTGGGGGGCCGGCGCCGTCGGTCATGGGCGAAGATGATAGGTGGCCCTCGGTCGGGTTACAAGGTGGGTGCCCGCGTTAGGTTCGGTTGGTTTCCCGTTCGATCCAGGCCCCATGAATGATGGGATCGCTGCGATGCCGGCGGAGAATCGTCTCGAGCGTGGCGGCGTTGAGCGTGGCGCCTTTCGCCAGCAACTTCACCCCGGAGCTGGTGAACAGGTCGTCGGCCAGGACCATCGCCGCCTCGAGATCGCCGACCGGCACCCGCAGCCGCGCTTCCTGCCAATCGGGGCGGCTCGACGCTTGAATGATCGCGTCGAAGTAGGCGACCGCCAGCGGATCGTACCGGGTCCCGGCAGAGTCGTGGAGGCGTTCCATCCCGGGTGGTACGGCCCGCTGGTAGTCGATCACGAGGCGGAGAATCCGGGAGCGAAGGGGAATCTGACCCTGCCGAAGCCGGTCCGGATGGCCGGTCCCATCCCAATTCTCGTAGATGCCGCCGATCAACTCGGCCGCGCCTTCCAGGCCGTCGGTTCGCTCCAACAATTCTTTCGCGGCCACCGCATAGCGCCAGGCGTCACCCTCAATGACATCTTCGGGTCCGTCTCCGCTGGTCCGGTCGGCCGCGAGAATCACTTTGCCGATCTCGTGAAGCCGCGCCGCGACCTCGAGATCTCGCAGCAGCGGCTCGGGAATCTCGAATCGCTCGGCCAGCCGAGCCGCGAGCCGGGCCGTTTCGGTTCCGCGGAGAGCCGCCCCGGGAACGCTGAGATCGACGATTTGGGCGAGGAGGTCGAGGAACCGGACCGCCCGGTCCTCGACGGCTCGATGGAGCCGTTCGAGTTCCAGTTTGTCGGCCCGCAACTGATCGTGGAGCCGCTTGAGGCGGAGCATCGCCCCGACCTTGGCTTCCAGTTCCGCGGCACTGACCGGTTTGACCATCAGGTCGTCGACGCCGGTGCTTGGATCGAGGCCGGCGAACGCATCCGGGGCCCCGGTCACGATCACGAACATCGTGCCTTCGAGGGTCGGCTCCCGCCGAACCTGCCGGCAGAACTCGAACCCGTCGGCACCCTCCATCCGCAGGTCGCTCAAAATCAAGTCAGGCCGGTGAATCCGGGCCGCGTCGAGGCCCGCCTCGGCCGAATCAGCCGTGAGCACCTGGAGGCCGGAGTGACGCGCCAGCAACTCGGCATAACCCAGAACGACCGCGGCGTCGTCGTCGACCAACAGCACCGTGCCCATGAGGGTCATGGCCGGGGCCGGAGCGCCGCCCGGATGCTGTCGGGCGACACCTCCTTCGCACCGACCCGCCGATCCAGCATGACCGTGATGCTGATCCGGCGGTTCCGGGGATCGAACGGCGCTTCGGGATACCGGAGGTTCCGGTCGGCCATGCCCCGAATGGCCGCGACCCGGTTGCCCGACACCCCCGCGGCGTTCAAGATCCGGCGGGCACTGTTGGCGCGGTCGGCGGAGAGCTCCCAGTTGGAATATCCGTTCTTGGCGGCGTAGGGCCTGGCATCGGTATGGCCTTCGAGCTGAACCAGGTTGGAGTCGGTCGCCAGTTCGGTGCCGATCACCGTGAGCAATTGCTGCCCCTTCGGGCTCATGGCGGCGCTGCCGGATTGGAAGAACTGCGCCGTCGAATCCTCCAGCAGTTCGATCCGGAGACCCTCCTCGGTCATCGTAATTTCGATGTGATTCTTGAGCGAGTCGAGTAACGGAATCTTCCCGAGCTTCTCCCGGATCGACTCCGAGATCTTCTGAAGCCGGTCGATCCGGATATCGATGATCTGCATCGGTGCCAGCGGCCGCGCCATTTGGGTCTGCGCGCCCTCCCCGGGAACGATCGAGGAGCCGGACTCGTTGGCCCGGCCGAGGGGATCTTGAAAGTACCCGGCAATCGCGGTTTTGACGTCCGAGCTTTGGTTGACCATCCACAGGACCAGGAACAGCGCGAACATCGCGGTCATGAAGTCGGCAAACGCCACCTTCCAAGCGCCCCCATGATGGGCGTGGCCACGCACCACTTTCTTGATGATGATGATCGGTTGTTCGCGGTCCTTGCTAGCCATTGGGCCCCGCTACTTCCCCTTGAGGGACTTGCAGGCCGTTTCCATGGCCTGGAAGGTCGGGCGAGAGTCCGCGGGAACGGCCCGCCGGGCAAATTCGACGGCCACGATCGGTGCGAACCCCTTGGCGAACGCGACCACGGCGGCCTTGAGCACTTGGTAGGCGTGGGCCTCGGTGGCGTTGAGGTGTTCGATCGCCGTGGCCAGCGGTCCGAAGAAACCGTAGGCAAAGAGTACCCCGAGCATGGTACCAGTCAACGCGGCGCCGACCTTCTCGCCGATCTGTTCGACCGGCCCCGAAATCGCGGCCATCGTCACGATGATGCCGAGCACCGCGGCCACGATTCCGATGCCCGGCAGCGCGTCCGAGACCTTCTGGAGGGCCCCCGACATCGCCTCGTCGTGGTGGTGATGGAGGTCGATTTCTGCGTCCATCAAACCGTCGAGGTCATGGGGCGGCACGCTCCCGACCAGCACCAGCCGAAGGTTGTCGCAAAGGAACTCCATGGCATGATGATTGGCGAGGACTGCAGGGTATTTCTTGAAGACGGCACTCTTGTCCGGCCCTTCGATGTGGGCCTCGATTGCCACCAGCCCGTCCTTCCGGGCGATCTGGAACAGCTCGTACAACATCTTGAGCGTTTCGAGGTAAACCTCTGGTTTGACCCCTGCGCCCTTCAGAACTGAGACGATCTTTCCGATCATTCCTTTGAGGACCGGCATCGGGGTCGAAATCATGACCGTCCCGACCGCCGTACCCAGAATGGTGATGAGTTCGGAAATGTGGAATAACGACGGAATACTGCCCCCGGCGATGGTAAAGCCGCCGAGAACCGATCCGAGGACGACGATGATGCCAATAAGTGCGAGCATGCCTTTAGTCCCTTACGCCTTGCCTATTGGCACGGGAGTATCGGTTTCTCGCAGGGGCATCTTGAGGGGGTTGAGCCAGCCAAGTCCTGGAGTGATACGAGGATGAAGACCGAGAGAGCGGAGTTCCGGCCAGCCCTCGAGGCCCTCCTGGCCAGCGGCAAACAACTCCCGACCCTCCCCGTCCTGGTGGTCCAGGTCCACCGGGCCATTGCCAACGAAATGTCCGGGGTGCGTGACATCGGGCAAATCATCGACCGCGACCCCGCGCTCACGGCCCGGCTCCTTCGGGTCGCGAACTCGGCCGCCTTTTCGCGGGGCGATCCGGTAACGGCGGTGGGGGCCGCGATTGGTCGGCTCGGAATGGGGCACGTTCGTTCTTTGTGTCTCGCAGTTGGAGTCGTTCGCGCCTTTGGCAACGCGGGCCAGCGTCTCGATCACAAGCGGTACTGGGAACACTCTGCCGCCGTCGGGCTCGTCGCCGAGCGGCTCACCTCTCTGAGCAAGCGATATGCCGAAGTCGACGGATCGGAAGCCTATACAGCAGGCCTACTTCACGATGTCGGCCTCCTGATCGTCGACCAGTTCTTTCCGGAAGATTTCGCCGGGGTCCAGGAAGAAATGGAGCTCGAGATGGCGCCCCGGTGCGCCGTCGAACTGACCCGGTTGGGGATGGACCACGGCGGGATCGGCGGGCGGGTCCTCGAACGCTGGCAGCTGCCCGGCGCGGTCCGCGAAGCGGTTGGCGTCCATCACCGGCCTGAACTCGCCTCGGAGGACGTCAGTCCGCTGGCCCACCTCGTGTGGGCCGCCGAGGCGCTCTGCACCGCGCAAGGGCTGGAACTGCCCCAGGAGGGCCAAGCCAGTACCACGCCGGTTGAGGTGTTCGACCGCCTCGACGTGCCGGGGTCGGAACGAGACCAAATTCTGAGCGAGGTCGGAGCGATCGGCGAACGAGCGCGACACTTCACTCACTGATCGGGGGGGTCATGCCGGGCTTGGGTTATGAGCTGGCCGACATCGTCGAAGGCATTTGGCTATCGCTGTTCGAGATCCGAGTCACACCGGAGGACCCGGCGTCTCTCGCCGGCCGGCAGGCCCTGACCGCCGTCGGCATCGTCCATCTCTCCGGCGCGTGGGAAGGGTCGGTCGCGGTCCAGTGCGCGGAGTCTTTGATCCAACGACTGCGGCCTACGACCGTCGGCGACCTGGCCCGGATGGTCGCGGAAGGCTTCCAGACATTAGTGCCGGGGCCCGGTGCACTCTCGGCGCCGGAAACGGTCGTCAGCACTGACTTCCGGCTCCAGGTCCCGAATGCCGCCCAGGTGCTCCAATCCGCCTTCCGCGCCGGCGACCAGGTGTTCTCCGTTACGATCTTTCAGCGCCTTCCAGCGTCGGCCGCGCGGTAGCCGGAGCCCGACCGAGGGGCCGGGCCCGCTTTTCCCGATATAACGCAACGTCCGCCCGAGCCAAGAGCGCGCCTAACGGTTCCTCCAGACGTCCCTCGAACGCGATGACCCCGACACTGACCGCCAGTGGATAGGGTTCCGGTCCGCTTTCGGCCTCGGTCGCCAAACTGGCCGTCAACCGGCGCCGGATCGTCGCCCCTTCGTCGCCACTGCTGTCCAGCGCCAGGATCGCGAATTCATCGCCTCCGTAACGGGCCACGACGTCGGATTGCCGAAAGGTTCGCCGCAGGACCTCGCTCACCCGGGCCAGGGCCCGATCGCCCTCATGGTGGCCATAGGTATCGTTGATGTGCTTGAGACCGTCCACGTCCGCGAATAACAATAGGAACCGCTGCCCGGTCCGACTGGCCAGCCGAAGGTGGCCTTGGGCAATGGTCGTAAAGCCCCGCCGGTTGAGCAGTCCGGTCAACTCGTCGGTGAGCGAGAGCCCCCGCAACGACGCCACGACTCGGTGCCGCTCCACCGCGCATCGAATCACCCGTGCCAGCCCCTCGGCGCTGGCGTGGGTCTTGAGAACGACATCTTGCGCCCCAAGTTGGATCGCTTCGAATCCGCGGGCCTCATCCTGCGGGCGGGCCAGGACCACGGTCGGAACGGTCGGGACCGCGCCGGCCAAAGCCGAGTAGGTCTCGAGCCCCAAGCTATCGGGCAGATCGAGGTCGAGCAGCACGAGGTCGATGCCACCGCCGCCAAGACGATCCAGCGCCGATCGGAGGCTCGCCACCGACTCGACCACGAAATGGCTCGACCGAGCCCGGGCCAGCAATTGACGCACTCGCATGGCGTCGACCGGATTGTCTTCGACCAACAAGACGGTCAGCGAGCCGTCCGGCCGGGCCCCGGAGCCAGCGAGCCGGAGACGGCCCGTCAACAAGGGGCTCTGGCCGGTCGTGGTCAACGCGTTTGGCACTCGCACTTGGTTACTCCTCAGTCTGCCCATCGGATGCTCCTCGCCCCTTCGGTAATCAGGGCCCGGATGCTGTTCGGAAGGCAGACCTTGTGCCAATTCCATCTCCAGTACACCAAGTAATTGCAGCCAAGCAACTTACGTTAGGGATTGTGGAAGGTGCCGCCGACAATCCGGTCCGGCTCCGGCAAATGCTGCCGCGGCCGACCCGGGGGCCGATTCGAAGCGATGATGACTATGTTTCGGGCCATGGAATCGTCTCGGTTCGCGGCGCCGCTCGCCACGCTACTCGACCACGGAATCGATTACGCCGGCCTCTTCCCACCGGCCGGCCTGTCTCTTGACCAGGTCGTCCGGAACTACGCCGCCTACCGGACCGGGCCCGACCGGTGGGCGCTCGGACATCTGATCGTCCCGGCGGCCCGCTTGGCCGAGTTCCCGGCGGCCGTCACGGTCGCCGGGGTCAATCCGACAGGTTGGGGTCTGTCGGCAACGTTCGGCGCTGATCCGGCCGAGGCCGCCCGAGTCGTCGCCGAGGCGAACCACGGGTTGGCCGGCGCCGCGGTCGTTGCGGTCGAGGCCCGGGTGGCCGATCCGGCCGACGTGGCCGCGCTGGCCCGCTCGGTGGCCCCCTCCATGGCGTGGTACGGCGAGGTCGATCTGGCAGCTCGGTACGACCCGGTCCTCGATGCGATCGCGGCCGGGGGAGGGTTCGCCAAGATCCGGATGGGCGGCACTACGGCCGACCTCTTTCCTGGTCCCGACCCGGTGGTCGCCTTTCTGCTTGCGGTGACGGCCCGAGCGCTTCCCTTCAAGGCCACCGCCGGGCTGCATCACCCGCTCCGAGGCTCGTATCGGCTCACCTATCTTGCCGACAGCCACTCCGGCTTCATGTACGGCTACCTGAATCTGATGCTCGCGACGATGCTGGCTCAACGGGTAGCCAAGGCCGCCGACATTCGGGACGCCCTGCTCGAATCCGATCCCCACTCGGTCGCAATCCAGGCTGGAGAGCTCCGCTGGCGTCATTATCGTCTGAGCGAGTTCGACCGATGCCGGACCGGTTTCCATGGGTTTGGATCGTGCTCGTTTCGTGAACCGATCGACGAACTAGGACTCGTGCTGACCCCATGACCAGAATCCTCGACCACACCCACGATCCAGCCGTCCAATCGTGGGTCGACTCCGCCCGCCGCCCCGGCGCGGATTTTCCCATCCAAAACTTGCCCCTGGGCGTTTTTCGCCGCCGGGCTCGCCCCGACGGGGCCCGGCTTGGCGTGGCCATCGGCGACGAGGTCGTCGATCTCAATCGAGCGGCGGGGCAGGGCCTCCTGGCGGGGTTCCAGCCGGAACTACAGGCGGCCATTGCGGCCCGAACCCTGAACCCCCTGATGGCGCTTGGTCGGGGGGCGGCCACCGAGCTCCGCCATCGGTTATTCGCGCTGCTTCGGGACGGGGCGTCCGACCGCCAGGCGACGTCCGAGTGCTTAGTGCCGGTTGAAACGGTCGAGCTCCTCGTGCCGGCCGACATCGGGGACTATACCGACTTCTACGCCTCGATCTTCCACGCCACCAACGTCGGGAGCATGTTCCGGCCGGAGAATCCACTCCTCCCGAACTACAAGTACGTCCCGATCGGGTACCACGGCCGGGCCTCCTCGATCGTGCCGAGCGGCACGGCGGTGCGGCGCCCGATGGGGCAGATCAAGGAGGGGCAAGCGCCCGATCCGGTGTTTGGCCCGAGCCGGTCGCTCGACTACGAATGCGAGATTGGCGCCTACCTTTGTGGTGCCAACCCGTTAGGCACCGAAGTGCCGATGGCCCAGGCGGAATCCCGGCTGTTCGGTATCTGCCTGCTGAACGACTGGTCCGCCCGCGACATTCAGAGCTGGGAATACCAGCCGCTCGGACCGTTTCTGGCCAAGAATTTCGCGACCTCGGTCTCGCCGTGGGTCGTGACGATGGACGCCCTCGCCCCGTTCCGGGTTTCCTCGTTCGACCGGCCGGCCGGCGATCCGGACCCGCTCCCGTATCTCCACGCTGAGGCCGACCGGCGCGGTGGGGGAATCGACGTCGCCGTCGAGGTCCTGCTGTCGAGCGTGCAGATGCGGACCGACGGTCTCCCGCCGGTCCGCCTCAGCGTCGGCAGGCTGGCCACCATGTACTGGACCTTTGCCCAACTGGTGGCCCATCATGCCAGCAACGGCTGCAATCTTCGCCCCGGTGACCTCCTCGGGAGCGGTACCATCTCAGGCCCGACGCAGGATAGCCGCGGCTGCCTGCTGGAAATGACGTGGCGGGGCGCCGAGCCGATCACCTTGCCGACCGGCGAGCTTCGCCGGTTTCTCCTCGACGGCGACGAGGTCATTCTCCGGGGGGCCTGCGAACGGGAAGGCGCCGCCCGGATCGGCTTGGGAGAGTGCCGGGGCATCATCGCGGCCGCCTAACGAGAATCTGAGAGGAGACCGGCAATGGACCAGCGGATCGAATATCGGCAAGGGCGCCTCGACGAGTCCACGGTGGCGCCCGAGCCCCTGGCTCAGTTTCGCAAGTGGTATCAGGCCGCCATCGACGCCGCGGTGCCGGAGCCGAACGCCATGACGCTGGCGACCGCGTTCGAGGGCCGGCCGTCGGCCCGGGTCGTGCTGCTCAAAGGGGTCGACGACCGCGGGTTCGTTTTCTTCACCGACTATCGGAGCCAGAAGGGAACCGAACTCGATCGGAACCCGGAGGCGGCCTTGGTGTTCTTCTGGCAGCCGCTCGAACGCCAGGTCCGGGTGGTCGGGCCGGTCGAGCGGGTGAGTCGGGCCGAGTCCGAGGGGTATTTCGATTCGCGACCCGCGGGCAGCAAGCTGGGTGCCTGGACCTCGCATCAGAGCAGTCCCATTCCCGATCGGGGCGTCCTCGACCGGGAGCTGGCCGACGTCGAGATGCGATTCCGAGGCCAATCCGTTCCCTGTCCATCGCATTGGGGCGGATATCGGGTGATTCCCGACACAGTCGAGTTTTGGCAAGGACGGCCCAGTCGGCTGCACGATCGAATTCGGTACCGGCGCGACGCCGGCCTCTGGGTTCGGGATCGCTTGTCGCCCTGACCCCGATCCAGGAGCGATTCGAGGGGGCGGTGGCGGCGCTCGGACCGGGTCCGGAAACCGCCGTCATTGCCGTGTCGGGTGGGCCCGATTCGATCGCCCTGCTCGACTTGGTGGCGACGGCCGTCGGCGGGTTGAGCTTGAGAGCCGTGGTCGCTCACTTCGATCACGGGATTCATCCGGACAGCGCCGAGGTCGCCAATCGGGTTGCCCGGGCGGCGGCCGGGTATGGGCTCCGCCATCGGATCCACCGCGTCGAGCTCGGCCCCGACGCCACCGAGACCGTCGCTCGGCGCGCTCGGCTCGCCTGGCTCGAGCGGGTGGCTGATGAGGAGGGCGCGGCCTTCATCCTCACGGCCCATCACCGGGACGACCAAGTCGAGACCATGATTATGCGGTTCCTCAAGGGATCGGGTCCGGCGGGTCTGGCCGGCATTAGCCGCCGCCGGGACCGATGGGTCCGGCCCCTCCTCGATACTACCCGCCAAGAGATCGACTCGTACCTAGCCGACCGGGGTCTCGCATCGTGGCAGGACCCGAGCAATTCGGACCAGCGGCACTTCCGGAGTTGGGTCCGCCACGAGCTGCTGCCCCGGATCGAAGCGCGAGTTCCCCAGGTCCGCGCCAACCTCCAGGCCGCGACCGGCGTCTTCGACGAGAACCGCCGCGGCTGGGATGATCTGCTCGACCAGCTTTCGGTGCTTGAAGTGAGGGTGGAGGAGGGCGGGATCTCCGTTGCTGCGGCCCCCCTCCGAGGGTATTCTTCGGCCGTCGTTCGGTCGCTGCTCCGGGCGCTCGGTTTCAGGATTGGAGCCGGGCTCGGCAAAGGCCAAGTGGACCGCCTTCAACGGCTTGTGTTGCAAGGACATACCGGTCAAACCGTCGATCTGGTAGGGGGCGGCCGGGGCGAGTTGGCGTTTGATCGTCTCCGACTGTATCGGGGGCCACCGCATCGTCCGGAGTACCAGCTGCCGGTGGCGGGCGAAATCGCCACCGCCGAAATCGGGGACTGGCGGCTGGCCTGCTGTCGGAGCGCGCCGCCCGATCGGATCCCTCGGGGCGGGTTTGCCACCTGGGTCGCCCCGGAGGCGAGTTTGGTGGTTCGTCCCTGGCGGCCGGGCGATCGAATTCGGCCGATTCGGGGGCGGGGAAGCCGGTTGGTGGTGCGGTGTATGCAAGACAGCAAGGTTCCGCGGTCCCTTCGGCCAAAGTGGCCGGTGTTTGAGCACCTTGGGGTCGTGA
>JAYTTT010000405.1:0-17363 GCA_043744895.1 Gemmatimonadota bacterium
GCGTGCTCTACCGCGACGGCGTCCGCGAGTTGACCCCGACCCGAGAGCTGCGCGCCGCCTGATGCCGATTACACACCTATTGACAAGGGCTCACGGGCAGTGGACTCAAGCTCTGATTGCTCGGAAGCGCCGACAATCCCCCAAAGTTGGGGGTATCACCCTTTGATAGAGCCACTCGGCCCTATCGGTGGTCCGAATTCGTCCCCCGGCGAAAGCAAGGTTTTCTCCTAGCTTGTTCTGTCTCAAGAAGTTTCCCAAATTGGACGATCCCGCCCAATCAAGGATGTGCGATGTCGACCTCCGGCAGGGTTTGTTCGCAACTCGACCCAACAGTCCACCTGACCCAACGGCAGGTGGACATCCTCGCTCGCCTCCACGACGGGATTCTTCCCAAACAGATCGCCACCGAACTCAACCTTTCCTACCACACCGTCGTCGAACACCTCGACCGCGCCGGCGCCACGCTCAATACCCACGGGCGCGTGCCCCTCATCAACGCCGCCATCGAACATGGCTTCATCCACGGGTCTCTCCCCCCCCCCAACCTCGGATCAACCCGACGCCACCGCCGGCTAACCCCTAGCCGTGCATCCTTTTCAACCCCCAGCGCATCCTAAGGCCGATCCCTAAAGAGCGGGCCTCCTTATCCCCGCTCCACCTGACAAGTAGAATGAGGTCATGAATCCACGACCGTTCCCCCGGCTCGGCCTGCTCTTGGCCGCGGCCCTGGCCCCCGCCCACGCCACCGCCCAGCAACGGGCCGTGTCCCTGGCCGAAGCCATTGCCCTGGCCCAAAAACACGACCCCAACGTGGTCCAAGCCGAGGGCGACGTCCGCTCAGCCGGAGCCGAAACCCGGGCCCGCTACGGATCGTTCCTCCCAACCGTCTCGGCCGGCGCCGGCGGCGGCAAGAGCCGGTCCGAGTTCCAGCGGGTCGACCCCCGCACCGGGCAACTGGTCGGCGCCAACAACACCACCACGTCGGTCAATCTCCAGCTAAGCGCCGGGATCGACCTCTTCACCGGGTTCCGCCGCGGCGCCGAACTCTCGGCCGCCCGGGCCGAGGGCGACCGGACCCACGCGGCACTCGACGCCCGCAAATGGCAGACGGCGTTCAACACCAGCCGCGAATTCTTCAGCGCCCTCCAGAACGGCGAACTGGTCCGGGTCCGGCGCGACGGGATTCGCCGCGCCGCCAGGCCCATCCCCTGGTCCTGGCAAACAGGCGGTCAAGACGGCCATCTGGGCCGAGGCGGACGATCTCACCGCCGTTCGCGATGAGTAGTCCGTTGTCCTTATCGAAACGAGCATAGACGGCCCCCCGGCGCCCAGTTGCAGCGAATCAACAGACTGAGTCGTGTAGACCACGGAGGTGGCCCACGCCTCAACCCGAGTGTCGTCTACTGGCGGCAGCAGGACAACGGGCAGCCGTCGTGAGTCTGCCTCAGGGGCGCGCATCCCTGATGTCGCCGGAGTAGACGAGCAGGCCGCGACCAGCGATGACCCGGCGAGCGCCAGGCCCAGGAATCGCGCCGACATGGTTGGACGATTGAAGGCAAACCGAGAGGGAATGGAGGTTGCCAAATGGGCCCTTTCTGGTGCGGGGTCTCAGCGGGAGGGCAATATCGTGAATCGGCGACGCCCTGACCGCCACCCGGCGACGCTATCCTGCAGTTCTAACTCGCGAACAGCCCGCGTTACCAGAGAAAGACCCTAAGGCCGAAGCGGACACCGAACTCCTGAGACGAGTTCCGCAGACGCCCTGGCACAGGCTCATTGCGAATTGTTTCGGTCGAGAACCAGCTCGAGTAGAGTTCGCCCGTTACCGCCACATTTTTCGCCAGGAATTTCGCCGCACCAACGCTAACCGCCCACAGGTTGTCGTGTATGACCTGTGACGGGGCCTGGTTGCTAGCCGCTGAAGAAAACCGGACGGTCTCCCAGAGTGTTCGGACCGAGACAAACGGCAGTAGCGTTGCTCCTCTCCTACCGAGGTAGTAGGAAATGGCAGGCCCAATGCCAAGCGTCGACGCGCTCCCGACCCCGCTTCGATTGGCCCAGCCAAAACGGGCTCCCACTGACACCAGGAACCCGTCCATGACAAAAATGCCAACATCTGGGAAGAATTCGAAACCGGTCTCCACGGCATCGTTTCCGCGGTCGTGCAGCCGAGAGAACCGGGCGGAACCCCCTACCGTCCAAGCTCCTCGCGACGACGGGCCCTGAGCCTCGATTGGCTCAGGACTAGTGATCACGACCAACAGCGAGAAGACCACAAAGCCGAGTTTGATCTACGCCTCCTCCGGTTTTCGAGGCCGCTCAAGGCCGTCGTCACTAGGACCACCTCAGACCAGCGAGCGACTCAACAGAAGATCTGACCACCTGGGCAGTTCTCGACCGTGATGTACTTCGTAATGTCATACGAATGCCCATCGGCCGCTTGCATGACTACGCGAACCGAATGGGGCCCACTGGGAAACGTCGTCGTCAGTACGGACAAGGAGCCGGCCGGACCTTGGGAGACGCCGTCTATCCACCATTGATACGTGCTCGGTCGAAACTCAGACAACGCATCGGCAACGACCGTCACAGCCTGATTGGGGGTCGCGGTCTCGGGTGCACTGACGGTCGACTGGGCATGGAATCGGTAGTCGAGAATTGCTTCCGCTCTGGCGCTGTCACCGAAAGCAAGCAGAGGGACGCGAACCCGAGCGTAGTCCTTGTTGCCGTTGGCGTTGCCGGCGTGAGCAGCGTAGTAGCTGCCAAAGGCTTGTGCCGTATTCCCCGCAAACGCGAACTGCTTGTCCTGGTGAATGTAGTCGGGCGGTATCGGGGCGGTGTTTGCGTCGACGAAAGAGACGCGGACTACCGGAAAGCCGATTTTGGTCATGTCGCTAGCAATGACATTGATCAAGTAGCTCTGGGGATAATCGTTGAATGTAACGATGACCGCGCAATACGGATTCGCTACGTTGGATTGCCCGAGGCCCGTCGACACCCACTTGCCCCTATCGATCACCGTGCACTTGCTCTGCGGATCGGGGTAGCCAATGTTAATGCCGCACCCCATGCTTACGATAGAGACAGCACAGGCAAGCCCGCTTACGATGTGCCTCATTCTAGTTGCCTCCAGTGACGACGGTAACCGGCTCGAAGTCGGCAACGGCGGCTGACGCGAGGCGAAGGGAACCAGCTCTCCCGAGCCGATCCTGGACGGACCGCCGATCTGAAACAGCTTCTACGAACAGGCCAACCGGCCCTCGAATCATGGAGTTGGTGGGCACGTTCTCGGACCCCACGATTACTCGGTTCGCCCTCCAGAACGGCGAACTGGTCCGCGTTAGGCGCGACGGCATCCGGCGCGCCGAGGAACAACTCGCCATCGCGGTCGCCCGGCTCCGGACCCGGGGCGCCACGGTGTCCGACTCGCTCCAAGCCGTGGTCGAAGTGTCCCAGGCGCGGCTCCGGCTCCTCACCGAAGAGAGCCAACAGGCCCAAGCGGAGGCCAATCTGGCCCGCGCCATCGGGGTGTCAGGGCGAGTCTCGGCCATCGACGACTCGAGCATCGCCATTCCGACGATTGATTCCCCACTCCCACCGAGCTGGGCGATGCCGGAGCGAGAGTGGGCGGCACAGGGGGCCGAACCAGGGGGCCATCTTCGGGACAGCGACTTAGCGAATCCTTGCTGGCGGAGACTGAAATCAAGGAAGATGCGTTTTTTAAGGCCCTGTTGGCCGGCCGCCAGGTCCCCACTATACTACCCGTACGATGACTGACGCCGGGCCGACGGCCTCGCCGCCTCCACCGAGCGGCATTCGCCACCTCAGCCGGGCGCCAATCAATGAGGCGATCATTGATTGGCGTGTCGCCCCGGTCACACCTATTGACCAGGCCATCCTGAAGCAGCTCGCCGATGAGATTGGAGGCGACTACCCCCACCTCGACGAGCAGACGGCCTTTGAGGCAACGTTGGCAGTCGCAGCCGCCGACGGCCAGGTAAGTCATACCGCGAACTCAGAGCGAAAAGGGATCCATGGCTATGTCTGCAAGTCGGCAGACCGCCTAACGCTGGTCCAATTCAGACGAGATGGGTTCACACTGAACCGCCTGCGGCCGTACACGAAATGGGACGACATCTTCCCGGAAGCCCTCAAGCATTGGCGGCGCTACCGAGCAGCAATCGGGAATGCTCCGGCCGTTCGCCTTGCCGTCCGCTACATCAACCTTCTGCCGGTGCCAACCGCAGGCGACATCGGTGACTTTCTCACCGCCCCGCCCGCTGTGCCGTCGGAGCTGCCTCAGGTCGTCGAGGCCTTCCAATCGCTTCTGGTCATCCGCGACGAAAACCGAGACCTCCATGCCCGCCTGACCCAGGCGTTGCAACCTGGATCCCGGCCAGCCGAGGCGGTCGTCGTCCTCGACATCGATGCGTATACGATTAACGAAGCCGGATTTGCCGACGACGCCGTCGAACCGGCACTGAGGCATCTCCGTGCTTACAAGAACGAGATCTTCTTCGGCGCGGTGAACGCCGACTACATCAACCGGACCTTCGTATGATCCTGGACCTGTTCACGAAGCCATCGCCGTCGCTGACTCCCTGCCCCCAAGGCCATCTGCCAGGGATCCACACGACCGTGCAACACCATCCCCCGGCAACCATCCGTGACCTGGCCACAGCTGCCCAACTCAAGCAGGCCCTCGCCGATTGCGAGGACGTGCCCACGGCTGCTATCGAAGGGGCAAAGAGTTTCGTGTCACGATTGCCGCAGGTGTTCCCGACGCCTTCGACTATCGAGGTCGGGGACGACGGCGAGGTCACTCTTGAGTGGTACAAGAACCCGCGGTGTGTCCTGCTGGTGAACATAGGCGCGTCGTCTACGATTTCGTTCGCTGGCCTGAACGGCGCTGACCGGGTCCATGGCAAGGCTATTCTTGGCGACAGTACCGCCGAGCCCATCGTCGCCTTCCTGCGAAATCTCCAGCCTGGCGCCTAGGTGTGGCGAACGGGGACCTCGTCGCACCCTGGGAGCAACTCGCCCGTTTTCCGCACCAAAGCAATCACTTTCGCCATGACGGTTCGGTCAAGGCGAGGCACTATGAGCCTGAGTTCAACCACAGCGAGGGCCGATTTGAAACGTCCGTCTGGCGCTCGGAGGGCCTCACCGACAATGAGATCAGGCAGATCGCGCAAGAACACATCATAGACAAGGGACGGAAGTGTTACGGCATCACGCGGTGCCGGGCCGCCGGGCCTATCGGCCTTCGCCTTCAAGTAATCGTGGATGAACCGCCGCCGCACCATGCCGTGATCGTCGGTTGGCCTGGTGAGAAGGAGGAACGGCAGTCCCTCGCCCAAGAACTCGCAGCCTCGGCGACGTATCAGCCAATGCTTTAGGAGCCGGATTCGGCGCGGCGGGAAGCTGTCAACCCCTATTTCGCTGCGAGGGCTCCAGCGCATCTGTCAATCAACCTGGCCAGTGCGTCCGCCGCAGGCGCCTGGGGTACCCGGTCGGATCGGTAGCCCCCCCGATAGGTTCTAGACGCTGTTCCTCCTCGGGATTCATTAAACCTCGCGGAGACTATTTCGGAGGTGGGCCTCGCCCCGGGCAACCAACCAGACTTCGGGCGCTGACTCCCACTATATGTCACCACTTCGATCACCCGGCCCGCCGGGCTGATCACACCCGACCTCGGCCCGGGTCCTCCACCGCACTCGCCAGCTCCTCCCGAAGTCGACCAGCCGCCATGCAGTCTTCCTCACGTCGGTGCGGTCGATGCTCGAGGTGGTCCGGGAGCAATGTCGAGCTACTCGCGAAGCATGGCCTCTCGGCCAACTCTCTGGAGCGCCTGGGCGAGTGTTTGGTCAACTCGAAACCGCCGACGCCGCGGCCGCCAGCCCACGTTGGCACCCGGGCCAATCACGAAGACACGGTCGGCGACATCATGAAGCTAGTCGGCGTCCTCGACGGAATGAGCCGCTATCGGTTCCGAGACGACCCCGAGAAGGAGGCAGGCCTGGTAAGGCGTGGCCGGCCCGTTCCGCAGCAGGCCGGCCGCTCCGCCGGCAGAAAGGGACGCACAAGCAGCATGACACCGAGGAATGGACGCCCGGCCGTCCCAGGGCACCGGGACGACCGGGCATCGTGCTCCCCCGACCGAGCAGTCTGGAGGTGAGCCCCGGCCCAGCATCGTCATCACCGCTTCCACCGTTCCAAACGATAGAGGACCACCCGCTCCACCCCCTCGGCATCGGTGCTCACCCCCAAGAGATAGTCCATGCCGGCCTCCCGAAGCCTAAACCGGGCCGGACCGGCCACCGTGGCGACGAGTTCGCCATTCGCGGTCACGACATGGTACGTCGTGGCCGCATCGGCGGCCACCGAAAATGGCCAGACCCAGAGGCTGCCGTCGGTCCCCCGTCTCAACCCGCCGAGGACTGGCTTGGTCGCGGGTCGAGCGGTCTTCGAGTAGACCGCCTCAAACAGCGAGCGGCCGAACTCACTCGTGGCCTCCTCGAGGCGGAGACGCCGCGCCGCCGCGACCTCGGGATCCTCGAACTGGCCGACGACATACGGCAGGGCGAAGGTTCGCTCGATACCGCCACGATCATTGTAGAGTGTGATCGCCGGCGTCGCTCCGTCTCCCGCCGCGACATGACTGCCCGCTCCCGCGATGAAGCCGCTTGGCCCTAACGGCGCAATCCCGGTGGCGGCCCCGCTCGGGGTTCCCCGGGGGTTGTAGACATATACCGACAAAGCCGGAAGCCTGGCTATCCATCTGACCCGAGTCCCGTCGGCGGCGAGCAGCCCAACCGTCATGGTGTCGCGGTAGAGACGCTCTGGGCCGTCGATCCTCGGGTTAAGCAGCGTCTGCACCAACCAGCGCCCGTCTGTCAAGCGCCCAACGACGGAGAAACGACCCACGCTGTCGTTCGCCGTGATTGGCGCCGTCCCGATGACACTACCGTCCTCGAGGTACCGAGTAACGCGGGCGGCCGTCCCATCGGCGACGAGGATCGTGTCCCCGGACACGCCCATCCACGAGATTTCACGGAACTCCCCCGGGCCGCCACCGCGTCGACCAAGGGTCCGGAGGTAACCACCCGTTCCAGTGAACAGGCGGATCTCCGCCGTGGCGCCATTGGCAACGGCAATGACGCCACTGGAGAGCCTGGCAAGGCCAGAAATCCGAAGGAATTCACCGTGAGGCCCACCAGTCTCGTCAATCGTTAGGGCAGGACTGGCGGAAAGCCGCCACGTGGCCGGCTGGGCGGCAACCGGGGATCGAAGCCCAAGACAAGCGGACGCTGTGAGGCCGTGAAACACTGGCCGAAGGAACCGGCTGGGCCCAGCCCGGCGCCCTAGAAATCGAAACCCCATGCTCCCCCACTTGTGAGTCGGTCTGGCCAGTATTCGTTTGTTAGTTCGTCAACACCGTGCCGTGGTCCAACGGGTGCCGCCGGTACTTGATATGGTCGAAGTCAGCCACGTTGGAGATCCCCTGCAGTGAGCCGGCGGTACTCCAGGAGGTGTCCAGTCAAGGCCGCCAGCACCAGCACCGTTGGGAGCCACACCCACGGGGCATGCGTGATCCACGTGTTCGACGGCTCAGAGCAACCCAAGGCAACATCCAGCGAGGCAACGCAAGCCTCATCTGGGCACTGAGAGCGACGGCCGCGGCCTCCCCCCTGGTGGCTGGGAGGCGTCGTTGAGTAGCGCCGGCCTCCATCGGCCAAGCTGGAGACCGGCGTTGGCTCACGGTCTCCATTGCCCGGTCGGAACCCAATCGCACCGCTCGGTGTCCAAGCGGAAGAGCCGAATGATCAGCGGCTTCGTCTGGAGCCCTGGGCGGACTCTGCTGAGCCGTTCCAGGGTATCCCCACGCCAGAGAACGCTGGCGCCCTCGTCCGGATCGGCGGGAACTTCGCCATCCAGACAGACTCGCGACAGATCGCTTGAGATCACCGAGACATAGTCGTGGAACCGACCATCGAAGGCGTCGACGTTCGACAGCGAATCCGGCACAATTTGGTCGAAATCCAAATAGGTAAGAACCAACTCGCCCGACGGCCGAGCCGACAGGCTCCGAAGCTTTGATCCCAACAGTTGTCGCCACTGAGTGGTCTTCGGCACGACGGCCCGCCGGAACAGCCCCGGCGGCGTGCCCCGCCGGCGGGCAGCTGGAATCAAGACCCGGCGCCGCTCCACCCCGAGCGAATCAAGAACCCTGAGTCCCGCTTCAGACCCCAAGACGGCGACCAGGCCATTGTCGTGAATCACCACGCCGGAGTTGCCGTGGGTGACCCACACAACGACGTTATTTCGGAGAGACGGCGGGCTCGTGCCGATCGACGCGATCGATTCTGAGCCCACGATCCATCGCGCGACTGGTCCAGGAAGCACGGCGGGCCCCGCGCCCGGGTACACCACGGTACCAAAGTACAATGTGTCGCCGCGAGCCGAATATTGCGGCGCCACGCGGAGAATCTCCGCTGGGATCTCCGCAACTTTGCGGCCGTCGCTAATGCGGTAGGCCCGGAAAGCCTTCTGCCACCAGTCGTGCACGGCAACCACGGTGTCCCCCGGGAGCACGTATGGCGCGGACGACTCCCCTCCATGGTCGTTGAATTCCGTTGTTCGGGTCGGGAAAATCCGCACGAGCTGGCCCTGCGCATCGAAAACCAGGATCCTGAACCGGTCGATATCGTGGACAAGGTAGGATCGGGCGGCCCACCTGGTTGCATGGAGCAGCCCCCCGAGCGGGATCGAGTCGGGCACCATCAACTGGATCGAGTCAACGAGGGTGACGGTCGGACCGCGGGTCGACCGTGGGACTCGATAGGACGATGAGCAGCCAAGCGCGATGACCAAGCCGAAAAGGCCGGCCATTCGGCTAGGGATCCGGCGGACGAACGCCTCCCGTCTCGAGCCAACGGCACCGCGAGAGGGACACGCCGTAGCGGTAGACCACGGAGCGAACAGTATTCCCCGGGGCAACTTGGCGGGCCAGCGCGACAAGGGTGTCATGCACAAAGCCAGGGAAAGGGAGCGGCGCGTCGCTGACCAACGGCACCAGGCCGTCAACGCAGGCTTTTCGGAAGTCGGAGTCGACCACCACAAGATAGTATCGCGCCCCCGTTGGTTCTGCTCCGGACCCGTCTCGGGCGGCGTCGACATCCAGCATGAGCACCGCAAAATGGCCGCTGCTCAGGCGAGAGAGGCCGGCGGCCATCGAGCCGAGATATTCGAACGGCCGACCCTGGGCTTCTCGGGCGACCTGCTTTGCCAAGAGCCCTTCGTCGTTCCCGCGGCGGACCCGCCGTGGAAGGATAACGCGGCCCAGCGGCTTACCCTTCCGATCAAGCAGCTGAAGCCCGGGATCGAGAGGGAGCAACACGACGTAGCCATTGGGGAATGGGACGGCGTCAATCTTTCCGTATCGAAGCGGCAACGGGCCCGCTTTCGCCAACCTCGCCGGTATGGCCCCAACGATCGTAGCGCCGCTGTCCACCCAGCGCCAGCGGGCGACGATGCCCGCGGCGAACTGGAGGCCAACGACAACGGTGTCACCTACCTCGGTCCACGACCGCCCAGCATCAAGGAACGACATCCGGTTACGGCGCAGGAACCGCCCGGTCCCCGCCTCGAACAGACTTACCGTGGCAGCTTTCGGATCAGGTACCGCCAATATTGAGTCGTTGCTCAATAGGCCAGGCTGGCCGGCCGCCTGGAGCTCGCCTGGCCCAGCCCCAGAGCGGCCGATAGTACCGCTGAATGTTCCATCCCGATTGAATCGAACCACCCGGCCCCCGGTGAGGTCCGCGAGATAGGTGCGGCCGAATCGATCGTGGGTGACATTCGCGAAACGACCTACCACCGCGCTATCAGGCTCCTGGAGCACCACGGAGTCTATCAGCGAGACGATGGGCCCGCCGCTGAAGCCTTGAGGCGAGTCGGCACAGGACGCAAGCAACAAGTCGACGGCGAGGACGAACACCAACTTGTTGCGAAACCCGCTGCCTTTGAGCAGCGGGACCGACCTCAAGCCTAAGATCTGGACCACCAGGGTTGCTCCGGTTACCTAGATGCTACAGCTAAAATGCAGTTAGCAGGTGCATTGAGCGTGAAATGGTTGGTTGCCGCAGGAGTACACGCAGTCAGGAAACGGCCAGACATTTGCCCATTTTGCCGCATGGGCCCTGGACGGCGTCACGGACAGCGCCAGTCCGCCAAGTGCGCTGGCAATCAGGATACTTCGGACGAGGTTTTTCATCGTTGGACTCCATTCGTTGTGAGGGTGGAGGCCGAGGTGGTCCGGACCGCAGCCGAGCACTGGCCGAGTCAAGATTCCATCGCCGCGGAATCCGCTCCAGCGCCAATTCTCGGCGTTCTTCGTTCGCCGGTTGTCTGAAGAATACAACGTAGGGGTGCTGCCGTTTATGGCGGTTCGAATTCCGCCGCGCGGGTGGGTTCGCCACCCGATTGTGACCACTGATACGTTGATTGCCTTGATAGAACGAACCAACCTGTCTGAACAGTCGCTCGGTCGTCATCCCGTGCCCCCCTCAAGGGGCCGGTGGACCACTGGACTCTCCAGCGTCGCCTCACTCCCAGACACCCGCCCCGACCGGGGAAAGGTGCCTGTTCACGATGGCCGATCTACCTGTTCACGATCCCGATCTGGGTGTTCACGAGACCGATCCAGGTGTTCACGATGGCCGATCTAGCTGTTCACGATGATCCGATCTGGGTGTTCACGATGGGCCGTTGTACGCACTCGGCGCCTGGCCTTGTCAGCTTGCGGGCGAACGGGCCGCAGGGCCCTTCGATGTACCGAGCCGTCGCTCGTACGCTGCCTCGAGCAGCGGCCCAGACACGTTGCGAAGCGCCCACCGCTGAAGCGCACCGGACACGGTACTGCGGGCGGCGGGGCCAACGCCTTTTCCATCCTCCATTGACACGAGGCTGCCGGCAACACTCGCGGCAGTCTGGCGGAGGAACAGGACGCGTTCGTGGATTGGGTCGCGGATATTCGAGGAGCAGGTCGCCAAGCCGGACACCACCTGGCGATCGGTTCCTCAGTAGGGCCTTTACGAGTATTAGGAACGACCGGCGGTGCTTTGGTCGTGAAAAAGCCGGTATTTCGATAGGCCCATCGCGGCGCATGCCAACGACCGCGTCCAAGTGAGCGAGCAGCTGGATCAGATTGGCATCCTGCTGGTGCAGGCGAGAGACAGTCTGGAACGTGACCTCCGCCATCCCTGCGCCCTGCGCGCAGAGTGTCAGCAGGTAAAGGACCGACAGAGCGTGCGGGATTCTATCGAAGCACAGCGGAAGCGGCGCCGGCTGCTTCGTTGAATGCAGCCGCTCAAGGATCAGTTGTGCGCGGACAAATGGCGTCATCGCGGCAATCACACGCTCAACTACGCTCCCTGCGGCCAATGACCCTGCGGACAGTCCAAGAAGATCGGACGCGCAGCGCATGACGTAGTCAAGGCCGTCATCGGTTCCTGAGATTCTTGGGAAACGGGCCCTTGTGAGAAGGAGCTGATCTTGGAGAAACGACCGGTAGGTACCCGATACCGCGTAGCGTTCCGACGTTGCCACAATCTCCCGTTCGAGGCTGATGACCTCGTCTGGCATGTGGCTGGTGGTCCTACTCTCAATCCGCGCGGCAACTCCGCTTGCCGCCATCGCCTCAATCAGGGTGTCGTGGTCTGACTCGTTGCTGTGGGATCCGGGCTGCCCAATCCCCAAGGGGCACAGCGTCGAATGCGGGCTCACGATCAAATAGCGCCCAAGAAGCCGGAACTGATTGAAGGGGAAGAGCCTGCAAGTTTCCGGCTTAGCGGCGGGTAATGTCCCTATAGCTGTAGAAAAGTGAAAATCGGGTGCATCCTTGTCGGTGAAATCCCTTCACCACGGGCTGTTGACGCAGCCCTTTCCGACGAGGAGTACACCCGATGGTGGACGATACGACGTTGGCGGTGCCGGCGCTAGGCATGCCGGTAGATGGATTGAGCGCGGTGGTCCGGCTGGCCGTGCGGGGCGCGATTGAGGCGGCGGTGGAGCACGAGCTGACGGTGGCGCTGGGGCGGGCGGCGTGGGAGCGGGCGGTGACCACGACGGGCTACCGGCATGGCACGATCACCCGGACGGTGGTGACCGGGGCCGGGCCGGTGGCGCTGACGCTGCCCCGGGGCCGGTTACAGCAACCGGACGGGACGACCCAGGAGTGGCGCAGTACGGTGCTGCCCCGCTACGCCCGCCGGACGCCCGCGCTCGACGCGACCGTGGCGCGGCTGTACCTGAGTGGCGCCAGCACGCGGGATCTGCGCCGGGCGGTCGCCCCGCTGTTCGGGGCGACGGCGCTGTCGAAGAGCGCGGTGTCGCGGGTCGTGACGCGCCTGCAGGGCGAGTACCGGCTCTGGCAGCGGCGGTCGCTCGCGGCCGAGCCGATCGCGTACCTGCTGCTCGATGGCCAGCGGCACCGGGTCCGCGCCGCGGGCCGGGGGGCCTGGTGCTCGGTGCTGATGGCGCTCGGCGTGCGGACGACGGGGGAGAAGGTCGTGCTGGGGCTTCGCGTCGTCGGGGGCGAGCAGACCGCGGCGTGGGCGAGCCTGCTCGAGGATCTGACGCAGCGGGGGCTGGGCCGGCCCCAGCTGGTCATCAGCGATGGCAGCCCGGGCGCGGCAGCGGCGTTGGAGGCCACGTGGTCGGGAATCGCGCATCAGCGGTGCCTCGTGCACAAGCTGCGGAACCTGGTGGCGTGTGTGCCGCGCTCCCTGCGGGCGGCGGTGGTGCGAGACTTCCAGACGATCACGCAGGCCCCCACGGTGGCGGCGGTGCGCACGGCGATCGCCACGGTGCGCCGCACGTGGGCGCGCCGGTGGAGCGCGGTGGTCGTCTCGCTGGACGAAGCGGGCGCGGGGCTGACGGCCTTCACGGCGTATCCCCCGGCGCAGTGGAAGAGCCTCCGTACGACCAACGCGATCGAGCGGATCTTCAGCGAGTTTCGGCGCCGGACCAAGACCCAGGGTGTGCTGCCCACCCCGGAGGCGATTACGACGGTGCTGTGGGGGACGCTCGCGACGGGCGGGATTCGGCTGCGGAAGCTGGACGGCTATCACACGATCACCGACACCACGCGGCATCAGGCCGCGTAACCGGGGAGCCCGACGGGATCATCCAAACACATTTCTACAACTTGCGGGACACAACCCCTTTAGGTACCTGGTAATTCGGGCGCCGGTCCGATCGGCGACGAGGATCGTGTCCCCGGACACGCCCATCCATGAGATGGCACGGAACTCGCCCGGGCCGCCACCGCGTCGACCCAGGGTCCGGAGGTAACCACCCGTTCCAGTGAACAGGCGGATCTCCGCTGTGGCGCCATTGGCAACGGCAATGCCACCACTGGCGAGCCTGGCAAGGCCCGAAATCCGAAGGAATTCACCCTGGGGCCCACCAGTCTCGTCAATCGTTAGGGCAGGGCTGGCGGAAAGCCGCCAAATTGCTGGCTGGGCGGCGACCGGGGATCGAACCCCAAGACAAGCGGACGCTGTGAGGCCATGCAACACTACTCGAAGGGACCGCCCGGCCCGGACCCAATGTCCGGGGGGTCCCATGCGCCCTTCCGTTGACCTGACCGGCCCTGCGCCGGGTTACTGTGGAGATGAGCTGGCAACCGCCTCCCCCTGCGGCGCTGATTCCGCGTCGGCGAGTAAGTGGGGCTTCGGCCCTCCAGAGAGGACCCCAAAGTCGATCAAGCGACGTACTAATTCAAGGTCGATATCCATTTCATGGTCGCGGTAGATCTGTGCTGCAACCTCGCGAAACGGGCGGCCATCGAAAGCCGTCAGGAAGTATGGGAGTATCGAAGGAACAAGCAACGGGTCGTAAGGGCTGTACGTCGCCAAGCGGCTCAACCCACCGGAGGCAGGGTATGCTGCGACACCCAGGAAAATCGGAGAGTCCGGTTCCAGGGGAGAATTGACGGCCGCGTAGGCGGCCTGCACGTTCGCCACCTTCACCAAAATCGATATGCCACCGGCCGAGACGATGTCAGGCCAACTGAGACGTGTCGCTGCCTCTGCACAGGCGCGGTAGTACTCCTCAGGCCTCCCCATCCAATCTCCCCAAATGTCCTGTAGATCCTGCAGGTCCTCGGCCGGGGCGGCGAGTTCGTTCGCGACCTGGGCTACGACCGGCACCCGCTCAACTTCCTGCGCTCGACTGATGGCCATCGGCGAGATCCCGAGCTCCAATGCGCACCACACCGATACGTGCTCTTCCGCAGTACCTAACAGGCCCTTCAGAGCGTTCCAGAAACTCTGCCCAACCCTGCCTCGGGCATGCTTACAGTACCACGTGGCGCATACCGAATTACGATGCCGCCAGATCGAACAAGAGCCACTGGCTTCGTCGTTGAAGTGCGGGCAAAGTAGCGATTTCTCCCGCCCAAATGACCCTTGCCCACCCAATTCTCCCAAGTGGCGGGCCGTTGGCCTGCGAGCGAGGCCTAGAGGAGTGACCCACCGCTGGTCCCCCATCCGGCGGCGAACAGACTCTTGCGCCTCACGGCTACCAGGGCCCTCATCGGAGAGTACGCCCCCAACTGAGAAGTTGGGCAGCCAGGGAAGGTACGTACAGCACTTGACGTCGGCTCGAAACGACTGGTCTGCGTCGGCCTTGACGGTTGAGCACATGGCGCACTGCTCACACGTCGCGTGCGGCTCGACCGGAAGGCCTTGTGGTAAGACTACGGCTAGCCATCGATCATAGAGCGGCGTCAGCATTCTCACCCCGCCTCGGGAGGGTTGGGAACGAACAAGACCCGGCTCCCCTCACCTCTCACGCCGTCCTCGCGCAGTCGACCTTCCGGTCGGCCCGCGCGCAGCCGCACTTGAAAGCCGGATTGTTCGGTCGGTTCACTGCTTAACGAACGTCGAGCCCTCGTTCCGATAGATCGTTAGTTTCGGAAACGGGTCGTTCTGGATTGCGATGATGCGTCCGTTGTCGACCCATGCGATCCGCGGAAGGGCGTCGGTCGTTGAATTGGTGGCCCCATCAGCGGCCGCCAGAAACCGCGAGACTCGGGAGGTTGGCTTCTGGAGCGAACGAGGCGCCCAGGGCGGTGTCTTCCGTTGGCTCTGCACCACCAACGTGCTGTCGTTCAGAACGAAGACCTGATCGGTGTAGTCAGCAGGGCCGACCGATGTTGTGTCAACGCGAAAGCCATTCTCCAGCAGATTGATCTTGACAGGTAGGAATCCGGACATGGACCGGGTCCAGAGGAGCTTCCCAGCGGGCGAGAAAGCCCGTATCTCCGGCTCGAGTTGAGAGACCAAGACGATTGTTTGGCTCGAAGCCAAGCACTCGACGAGGGCGCCGCGCATCGCCATCTGTCCATTTGGCCCAAGCTTCTGACCAAACGCCTGACCGAATAGGTGGATCGGGGCGCCTACCGAATCGGTCACCTGCAAGACTGGCCGGTCGTCACCACCGGGCGAATAAATAACAAGTTGTCCTTGGAGAGCGCAGATATCGACGGCGTATGGAGTAACCTGGAAAGTGGCCTTGAGCCTCAGATCACCATCGGCCAGCCCAACAATAGAGACTCGGGCTAGGCCTTGATCAAGGACATAGAGGAACTGCGTCGAAGGGTCAACAGCCATCGCGATCGGGTTCCGAAACTCGCCGGGGCCGGCCCCGGAGCGACCGAAGGTCCGTTGGAACTTTCCATTCGAGTCGAGCACCCATATTCGATTCAACCTGTCGTCCAGGAGGATGATCGATCGATTTGGACCCCGTACTACGTCGGCGATATTGCCAATCTCCTGAGCGGGATCCCCGCTCGCAACGCCAAACTCTGCAATTATTCGAGGCGGCTGCGGATTGGTCGGCGGCTGACCGGCGGCGGCGGTTGGCTGAACGACTAGCATCAGTACGGGTACCAAGACCTGCGGAAATTTCATGGCCAATTCCAAGGTGGAGAGCTGGCAGGTTCGATGACAATCGGGTCCAGCGTTAGTACTTACCACCACAAGTTGTGCTGCCCTTGCAGGATCCGCCAGCTAGGCTGCATTGCCAGTTTGGCATCCACGAACACGTTGTGCCCGGCGATGGCCAAGTCATGCACCAAGTCTCCGAGCAGGACATTGCTGCTTCCGCGGCGGCCTTTGCCGGTCGGCCGATGCTGAAAGCGGCGATCGTGCCGCCGCCAACGATAACCGCAATCATTTTCTTGTTCATCTTGACGCTCCCATCAGGGTTCGAGGTTTCCCACTGAGACCTGCCAGGTCTCCAAAGGCTATCTGGATCCGCCGGGTTGGCCGATCGACCCATCCGTTGCCACTCGCCCCGCGACTAGGGCCATCCGCTTTCTCGTACTCTCCGCCATTATTTCCCTTACGCCGACGTATCTCGCAATGAGATTCTCTTGGCCGATCGTTAGTCCGCCAAATGCCCTCTCAATTCTCCGGGACGTCACGATGAGTTGGGGCATGGACGGGGCCCCGGCCAGGTCGCTCCAGAGGTACCTCAGGCTACCTGTGTTGAGCCAAGCACCCCCGGAGACAATCTCGGAGAAAGGCCCGAAGCGCTCAAGGAATTTCACCCCAGTAGCCCATTTGTGGTCGAGGGAAATGCCGATCACTCGCGCAGAGACACCGGCACGGGTTGCGGATGCAGCGAAGTCGATTGAGGCACGGCGAACGGACTCGGCGAGGCCTGGTGTATTCACACCGGCGCACCACGAGGCGCCAAGGAAAATCAGCGTCACCTCTGACCAGGAAGAGGCGCTGTCACCCACCGGACGCGACACGCCTATTTGCCCGGAATCGACTTCCTCATTCGGCCGCGACCCAAGCGCGCAGGATCCGGGAGCGACCCAAATCCAGAAGGCCGCCGCCCCGGTGGGAGCACAACACGCCCTGACAACTCCAACCAGGCCTTTCATGACGGCGTCCTCCTCGGAGAGACCAAGCTCCGATCGGTTCAGGCAACGACCGGCGCATTCTTGGGGCGTTCCCGACCGACCTTCGGTGTGGCGAGCGACGATCCCAAGGTCAGCCCGGGGGCCACGCCGAGCAATCCCCCAAAGTTGGGGGTATCAAGATTTAGACAGAGCCACACGGCCCTATCGATGGCGCGAATTCGCCCCGCGCCGAAAGCAAGGTTTTTTCCTAGCTTGTTCTCCCCCCACGAATTTTCCAGATTGGACGATCCCGCCCAATCCAGGGAGCCCAATGTCGACCTCCGGCACGGTCTGTTCGCAGCTCAACCCCGCCGTCCACCTGACCCACCGCCAAGTGGACATTCTCGCTCGCCTCCACGCCGGGATCCTCCCCAAACAGATC
>JAYTTT010000406.1:0-17351 GCA_043744895.1 Gemmatimonadota bacterium
ACCGCCTGGTCAGCCGGTTTGGGTGGGGTATGGTCGCCGATGTGGGAATGCCGGACCTCGAACACCGGATTGCCATTCTTCGGAAGAAACAAGAGCAAGACCACCTCGAGACGACGATTCCGGATGATGTCCTTACCTTCATTGCCGAACACGTCTATTCCAATGTCCGGGAGCTCGAAGGCTCTATTATCAAGCTGTTGCTCTATGCGTCGCTTCGGCACCGGGAGATCTCGGTCGACCTCGCCCGCGAAGCCTTGGCCGACCGGATTCGACCCAGCCAGGTTACTGGCGGTGATCGCCCCAAAGCTCTGCCCTCGATCGATAAGGTCCAAGACGTGGTGGCCCGCCGATGGGGGGTGACCCCGGAGGGCCTTCGCTCCAAGGCCCGGATCAAGAGTCTCACAGTGCCGCGGCAGATTGCCATGTACTTGGCTCGCGAGGTCCTCAACATGCAGTTGGTCGAAATCGGGCAAGCCTTTGGGGGCCGGGATCACTCAACGGTGATCCATAGCGTCGACAAGGTTCAACGCCAGTTGGCACGTGACCGCGGGTTCCGAGATCGCGTCGATTCGGCCCGCGTAGAATTAACCTCATCCGTCGTGTGAGTTACCTGTGTCGGATGTGGATCACGGGGATATCCAAGCAGGGTTTCAAGACCTTTCCCCGCTGTGCACATTGAGTGACGGTGTTGTCTGGAGAGCAACTCGCTGGAGCGTCGGCAATTGGTCCGGTCTTCAACAAATGACTCTCTCTACGACTACTACTATTTTATTATATAGGTACTGCTGTTCTAATAGCCCGTGGTGATAACTCAAGACTGGGTGGAGAGTAATCCAAAATGAAGTTCACCATTACCCGAGAAAAACTGCACGAGGGCTTGGGGGCGGTTGCTGCCAGCATCCCGTCTAAAACAACATTGCCAGTACTCTCGAACATCCTGGTTGAAGCAACCAAAGACGGTCTCCGCTTATCAGGGACCGATCTGGACATCGCCGTCAGCACGATCATCCCAGCCCAGGTCGACCAAGAAGGCGCTACGACGCTCCCGGCCCGAAAATTAGTGGAGATCGTCCGAGAATTGCCGAGCGCGGCCATCCGGTTCACAGGGTCGGGTGAACAACGAGTCCAAATAGAGTGCGGCCGCTCCCGGTTCAAACTTCTGGGGCTCTCACGCGACGAATTTCCGGCCTTTCCAGCGGTGAAGTTCGATGGGGCCTGGAAGGTCGCTGCGAAAGAACTCCAAAAACTGATTGGCCATGTGGCCTTCGCCGCCAGCACCGAAGAGAGTCGCCCAATTCTGAATGGAGTGCTCTGGGAGCTTCGGAGTGACCGGATGAGGATGGTGGCCACGAATGGGCACCGACTCGCCCGAATGGACGTCCCGCTGAAGGGCTCAGGCCAAGCCGATCTCATCGTGCCGCCCAAGGCCCTGGAGCAAATTCGGCGCTTGTATGGACCAGACGAAGAGATCGAGATTGCCCGAAGCGACAACCATCTCGGGTTTCGATCGTCGGGAACCCAAGTGTACACTCGACTGATCGAGGGCCCGTACCCAAATTATGAACAGGTCATTCCGCGCGAAAATGACAAGATCATGACGGCGGACAAGGCGGCTTTGGCCGCCGCGCTCCGCCGGATGAGTATCGTGGCGAGCGACCAGACCCATCGAATTCGAATGGCCTTTGCCAACGGCGCCTGCAAACTATCGGTGACCACTCCCGATTTGGGCGAGGCTCAGGAAGAAATGACGGTGGCATACGAGGGCGATCCACTGGAGATCGGGTTCAACGCGGCCTACGTCCTGGAAGTGCTGAAATACATGCCGACTGACGAGGTCCGCATGAGCTTCAAAGCCCCAGAGCGGGCCGCGACTTGCGAGCCGGTCGGTTGGGATGACCCCGCCAGTTATCTCTCGTTGGTGATGCCGCTCCGGCTGTTGGATTAGCTATTGGGAGCCGGTGGAGTCGGGTTCGACCGGCTCCTTTCCCTCAGGAACTTCGCCATCGTTCGGAATTTGGATCGATTCACCTCGCATCCGGCGAAGGATCAGTTGTTGCCGCCACTGCATCCGAGTGGGCCTGAAGCCGGGATTGGACCGTAGCGGGAACGGTAGCGAGCCGGCGAGGGCGGCGGCTTGCTCGACCGTCAGCCGATCGGCTGATCGACCAAAATAGACGTGAGCCGCCGCATCAATGCCCCAAATCTCAGGGCCAAATTCCACCACATTGAGATATAACTCGAGAATCCTGGCCTTGCTCATCGCGCTTTCCAACCGGTAGGCGGTGAGGGCTTCCTTGAATTTTCGGAGCGGGTTGCGGGAAGACGAGAGGTAGAGATTCTTCGCCAGCTGCTGGGTGATGGTGCTCGCACCTCTGATCCGGTTCCGGCGGGACCAAGCCTGACCGATGACCCGACCCATCTCGGTCCGGTCACGCGGGTTGTTGAGCTCGAAGTCATCTCTTCGATAACCGAGCGCCTGCCGAATCGCCTGGAAATCGATGCCCCCATGCTCAAGAAATCGATGGTCTTCGGCGATCAACACGGCCTGGGGAACGGCCGGCGCGATCCGATCGAGTTCAACGGGGCCGTAAAGTCTCGGCAACTTCCCGTCGACGGCTTGGCGCCGGCGCTGCCCATGGTTTGATAGGCTATCCCGTTGGTCGGCTCGCATGGCCATGAAAGCCGTTTGCCGGGGCCAGTACCAGCGGTACCAAAGCGGGGGGGGCCAAACTGAGAACATCCAGAGCCAGAACAACGATCCGGCGGCCAGCGCCCCGAGGCTGATCCGCTTGAGCCAGGATCGTCTCGGCGGTGAGGGGACGTCCGTCGGTTTCAAGACAGCAACGCCCGGCCCCAACGGAACCGGGCCCAGGCCTTACTTTATGACCGAAATCGTGGTGGTCCGCTTGATGGCAACCGGGATCGGATCAGGCGACATCGGAGTCCGCACCAGGCTCTTCCCGTCCGACTTCGATTCACCACCGAGAAATCGCCCGTCGGATCCGACGATGTACGAAGCCATGGCCGTGTCATGAAGTTCGACATCCATGGTGCCCGCCATGGGGTTTTCCATCGTGCCGGCCCCGGTCGTCGAGGACGCCGCATCAATTCGGACGGCCGCCATCCCCTCATGGGTTGCCGAACCGCCGTGGGTGTAGGTCGTGATGGTCATCGACTTCATTGATTGGGCGGGTGTCTTGGTGTCGACCTTTGCCGTATCGAGCCATGAGTCACCCTGCTTGGCGCCGGGTTTGACGATCGGAAAAAACCGGGCCATCGTCCCCTTGAGCTGGGAAACCATGTCATTCGAATCGGCCGATGTTCCCGTGACCTTGCCTCGGCCCCAGGCGTCAATCATCCCGTGGAGCCAAGCCCCGCGGGCCTTCACAATCGTCTCCGGGGGGATCGGTGCATCGGAGGTGAGGCTGTCGATCACGACGTGCATGATCTGCCCGCCGACCGTATCGGAAAGCGTCACCGAAATCAGGGCCAGTTGGCCGAAGGAAGACCTCTGGTTGCCCTGCCCCATCGCGCTCAAGTCGACGATCTGTTCGAGTTTGGTGTCGATCCGATACCGAGTGGTGCTCGGGGCGCCCGGATGGACGGCAGAAAATGCTCCCACTAATAGGAACGGAACCACACCGGCCAAGAATCGTCCAGACATAAGGCTCCTCGAAGGAAAAAACTATTGTCGGTTGCCGTTGAAACAACCCCCGTCAAGGGGGTTGTTGGGGTCGACCGTAAGCCGAGTTTTGTTCGGATGCCCGAAGGCATCCGGATAGTCATCTCTCTAGGACGACCGTTACCAGTCGCCTCAAGCAGCCTACCCGCGGCTCGTCCCGAAGGACGTGGACGGTGTGGGTCGCACCTCGCCGCTTATTTGGCCTTGCTCCGACTGGGGGTTACCGTGCCGTTGCTGTTACCAGCGACGCGGTGGGCTCTTACCCCACCTTTTCACCCTTGCCACCGGGGCCTAAACCCAAGTGGCGGTTTGTTTTCTGTGGCCCGATCCGTCGCCTTTCGGCGCCCAGGCGTTACCTGGCAGTCTACCCAATGGAGCTCGGACTTTCCTCGGGACGAATAACCCGCCCGCGACTATCCCATCGACCCCAGGCGGTAAAGTAATCGGGTCAGCGCCCTTCGGGTGTTCCGGTGACGATGGCGAGGCGGTGCCGGGCTTGCTGGACGACGGTCAACAATTCGGCGTCGGCACCGGCCCACTGGGCAATCACGGCCCGATACTCGACCGCGGCGGTGGCGTTCTGGCCGGTTCGCTCCAGGGCTTGGCCGCGGAGAAGCTGAACCCGGGGAAGCAGGATTCACCGCGGATCGAACCCCCGCTTGCTGAATCCTGTCGGTTGGAAATCCCTCAGGGTCGTGATCACCTTCTGATAGTCTCCCAATTCGAAGTAGGTCTCGGCAACGATCGGCCGGACGTCGCCATCCCAGTCCCACGAACCGGCGGTGCCGCTGGCCGTCCCGGCGTCGCCCAGCAGCGATCGGGCGGTGGCCGAGTCCCCTGCCCTGGCAGCCATCAGGGCACGGAGCACGGCCGGCGCGCTTCGTTCCGTCAGTCGGTCGAGCTCGTCAACGGCTGAGCGATCGCCGGTCGGGCCGATTAAGAGCCCGACGGCTGCCGGCACGATCATGGAAAGATCGGCGGCTCGGTTCTCTGGCGTTGCGGTCTTTACGAGCTCAAGTTCTCGACTCCAGACGGCCCGCAATCGGTCGGTCCGGGTGCCGGTGGCACCGTACAACGTTGCCAATCGGGACAGCTCCCAGAGATCGTCCTCCCGGCTCTTCTGGGTCGAGTCCCGGTCCTCCGGACGCTGTCGCCGCAGTTCTCGTCCGAGCCGGATCAGGGATGTCGCCCCCTGCACGTCGCCGAAGTAGCCCAGGGCCGCGATGCCGGTCATGGCGTCCAGGAGCGGTTCGGGAGCAAGATCTAGCTCGCTGAAGACATCGGGGCGGACTTGCGGCAGGGCCTTGCGAATGGTCTCCGCCGCTCCTCGAATGTCATTGGCGACGAACTGGGTCCTCGCTTCGAGCAAACCGAAGAAGGCCTGGACCGAATCCGGGAAGAGGCTCCGCAGTTGGCTCAACGTCCGTTGGGCCTCGGCGATCCGCTCGCCGGAGAGCAACGCTTTGTAGAGATGGTAGTAGGCCCTGGCGGTGTTCGGTTGGAGCCGGGTCCAGGTCTGCGCCAGACCGATTGCCTGGTCAATCGCGCGATTCCTGGCCTGTTGCAGGGTGGCGGAATCCACGGTCGTTTGGTCGCGAACCAGCACCAGGGAGTCATCTCCGACCAGTCGGAGCCAACCATTCGATCCGCTGGCGTCATTCAGCAAAGCGCCGATGTGTTCGTAGGCCAATCCATAAGTCGAGTCGAGGCCGATGAGTCGGCGAAAGCCCTTGAGCGACTGGCTCAAGAGTGCCACCTTCGGTCGGGCGGTGTATCCGGCGTGGAAGGCCGCGTCGGCTACTCCGAACCAGGCCTCGACATCCGAGGAATCTTGGCGAACGAGCTGACCGTAGCTGGCCATCCCGCGGAGATAGTCTCCGGTAGCAAACGTCTGATAGGCCTCGATCAATTGTCGATCCCGGGTCGGCAGGCGTCCTGACGTCCGAGAGGCCCGCCGAATTGCAGCGAGCCCCGTCGTGTCGACCGGGCTGATCCACCCCCTGGTTATCGCCAGCTTGTAGTTCGCTAAGCTGAAGGTGCTGTCGAGTCGCACCGAGGCCTTGAGTTCGTCGCTCGCCTCGGCCAATCGCCAGTGGTTCAGTGCGTCGACCCCTCGGAGGTAGGCGTGGTAGGCTTGGAGCGACTCGGTCGTGACCGAGGTGAGCGACGCCCAGTTCGTCTTCGGGGCTCCCGTCAGGTCCAACAACTTGGCGGCCAGTTCGTCGAATAGGGGTCTGACGTCGGCCGCGGCGAGCCCGTCAACCCGAACCACGTCCAATGACTTGCCGGAGGCGACGTCGTAGGGGCGGGCGACCAAGTGGATCGAATCCTCGACCTGGGAGAAGTCACCCAAGATGACCGTCCACACGCGTCCCTCACGAGCGAGTCGACGGGCCGCCTCGAGGCCGATGGCGGCCGAGTCGGGAATTCGGGCGTTTTCGAGCAAGTCGTGGACCCGCGCCTGGTCGACCACCGTGAGGTCCCGCCACTGCGACAAAGCCAGTGACAGCATGTTGACGCTGCCGTTTCGGAGCCAGCCAAATGGCTTCGCATCGCGGAGATTTTCGAATGGAAGCACCAAGATCGACCGGCGCGGATCGACACCGGGAGGCGGACCCTCGGTACCGTGAAAGAAACGGAGTCCGAGGACCAGGACCGCGGCGAGGCCCACCAGCCACGGTGCCAGGCGGCGCAACGGGCGCTGGGTTGACGTGGCGGGGACGGGGTTGGCATCGCCCCATCGCCGGTCAAGGCTCGCCGGAAGGCCTTGCCGGTGGGCCACCGCTCGTCCGGGGTTTTCTCAAGCGCCCGCATGACGGCCCGCGCCAAACCAAGGGCGAGATCGGGCCGAATCGTCTCGAGCGGTGTGGGCGGATCGAGGATCTGCTTGGATATCACCGAACGATGGCCCCCCCCAAAGGGCGGGGCGCCCGCCAGCATCTCGTAGCAAACGATCCCCAGCGAGTACAGGTCGCTCCGGCCGTCGAGGTCTTCGCCCGCGGCCTGTTCGGGACTCATGTACGCCGGTGTACCCATTACGGTACCAGGGCCCGTGTGGCCTCCACCGCCCTCGACGAGTCGGGCGATGCCGAAGTCGGCGAGCAGCGCACGCGGTTCGGCTGAGGACCCCTCAAGGAGGATGTTTTCAGGTTTGAGATCGCGGTGAACCACCCCCGCTTGGCTCGCCGCGTCCAATGCGTCGGCGATGTCGGATCCGATTCGAATGACCGTGTCGGGAGAGAGGCGCTTCTCCCGGGATAGTCGCTGTCGGAGTGTCTCGCCCGGAAGGTAGTCCATGACGTAGTAGAGCTGACCGTCGATTTCACCCGCGGCATGGACCGAAACGATGTTGGGGTGGCGGATCTTGGCGATGGTTCGCGCTTCAGTCAAAAATCGGGCGGATACGATCCGGTTGGTGGAGAGATCGGGGTGAACGACCTTGACCGCGACGAGTCGCTCCAGGGTCAGGTCTTTGGCAAGGTAGACCACTCCCATCCCACCCCGCCCGAGCTCGCGCTCGATCCGGTACTGGCGCCCCAACGCCGCCTGCAACGACGCGGGAAATGCGGGGTTCATGGCCGACCGAACCGAGGGCTCATCAGTTCCAAGATACACTGACGGCAAAGATGTCCGACTTCGCGCTCCGGTCGCGTTTGGGACCGTATTGAGTCATTTGGATCCGGGTGCCAGTTGATCCTCGGTTGAGCCCTCAGGTGCAGTTTCAAGCCGACCTTGATCGGGAGGGTGTCGTGACCGTGCTTGAGCGAGGGCGCATTACCGTTGCCGCGGTGTTGACCGAGGCTGAACGGCGGGGCCTCGATGCCGCGGGGGTGGGGTGTTTCGCGGTGGTTCACCGGTCGAGCGTGCCGGCGGCGGCCCGAGCGGTTCGCGAACACCCGGTCGACGCGGTTGTCTTTTCAGTCCACGAGTGCCATGGGCAGGCGGTTGAGGACATCGACAACCTGGTCCGGCGATTTCCTGATATTCCAACGATCGTGCTGGTCACTCGGGCTGATCCGGCGGTCCCAGAGACCCTACTCAGACTCGGGGCCACCGGGGTCCGTCATGTGATCGACGTGACCGGGCCAAGCGGGTGGCGCCGGCTTCGACACCTGCTGGCGGAACCCGCCTCCCGCCCCGCCGCGCGGATCCTGGCTCGGGTACTTGACGCGATTCCCGAGGTGCCTCCGGACGCGAGAATCTTTTTGGAGCTGATGGTCCGTTTGGCTCCGTCCACGCCCGTGGCCCGTCAGGTGGCAGTGCACGCACGGATGCGGCCTAGTACGATGGTGTCGCGCTTTGCCCGAGCCGGCCTGCCCTCGCCCAAGACATACATGGCCGCGCTGCGCCTGGTCTACGCCGCCCAGTTCTTCGAGAACGAAGGTCTCTCGATCACCGACGTGGCCTATCGCCTCGAATGCTCGTCGCCTCAGAGCTTCGGGCGACACCTTCGAGCAATGCTCGGCATCACACCGGGCGAATTCCGACGCCGATTCAATTTCGAGGCCGCGATTGACCGGTTTGTGGCGCTGCTGATTGAACCGTACCACTTGGTGTGGCAGGAGTTTCACCCGATGGAACTTGGTCGCCCGGGGCGGCCGGCCGGGTCCGGATCGGCTGCGACCGAGCCAGGCGGAACCAAGGCGTTAAGCGGATTAGTATTCTAAGCTACTACCTATCGTGTTCCCGGTTGGCTCACCCCTAGTCTAGATATGGTTGTGATGCAGGCAACGTCAACCCCGTGCCGACGGACCGCCTCGAGACCTCCCTGTTCGCGGTCAACGACCGCCAAGACGCCGAGGACGATCCCACCCTCTGAGCGAACCGCCTCGATCGCTTGAATGGCGGAGCCCCCGGAAGTCATTACGTCCTCTGCGATCACCACGGCGAACCCGGGCCCAAAGTTACCTTCGACCCGTTTCTTGGTGCCATGCTCCTTGGTGGCCTTCCGAACGCTAAACCCATCAATCACTGGCGGGAATTCAAGACTGGCTCGGGCGATCGCATAGGCCACTGGGTCGGCCCCCATCGTCAAGCCTCCGACCGAGACCGGTGCCCAATGTTGGTTTCGAATTAGTTCGAGACCAAGGGTGCCGATAAGGCGTTGCCCGAGTGCAGCCATGGTGGTTTTTCGAGCATCGATGTAATAAGAAGACCGCTGGCCCGAGGAGAGGACGAAATCGCCGAACTCGAGGGAGCGTTGGCGAAGCACGGCCTCGAGGGCCTCGAGGTCGCTCATTCCTTGCGGCGCCGGAACCAGGACGACAAGAAGCCGCCCTTCCCTTTCGGGTCCTGCTGCGCGGCTTCACAGAAAGCGACGGCGAAGTCCTCTACCGTCTTCCACCGCTTCGAGAGATCTCGGTCCAGACCTCGCATCACGGCAGTCTCGAGCTCAATGGGGAACTTGAGATCCTTGTTGGCCAGATTCAATGGAACTGGCGGTTTTGATAGTAGTTGCTGAAACAACTCTCGTGGGTTTTTCCCGGGGTATGGTAGCTGACCGCAAAGAAGGTGGTAGGCGATCGTTGCCAGGCTATACACGTCGGCCTGTTCCTTCACCAGTTCACCGCTCAACGCCTCCGGCGCCACGTATTGAAGGGTCCCGACGAAGAAACCTGCCTTCGTGAGCCGTTGCGACGGGTCGTCCTCGGCGTCGCGAGCGATCCCGAAATCAAGGAGCCGAGCGGTTTGCGACTCCGGATCGTACATGATGTTCGCCGGCTTTAAATCTCGGTGGATGATCCCGGCCCGATGGGCAACGGCCAGGGCATCGCTCAGTTGCCGGATGATCTTGGCGGTCAAGTCAGGGGCCAACGGCCCGGCAGCTGTCAAGAAGTTGGCAAGTGGCTCCCCTTTAGCCCATTCGAGGGCGAGGTAGTACATGCCCTCGGACTCGCCGTAGTCGTAGGTTCGGACGATGTTGGGGTGGTCGAGCCGGGCGCCAAACTCCGCTTCGCGGAGGAATCGTTTGACGGCCACCGGGTCGTGGCTCATCCGGGATCGGAGAATCTTGACGGCCGCCAACCCGCGCGTTGAATGTTGGGCACGATAAACTGTTGCGGTTCCACCCTCGCCAACAAAGGCGAGGAGCGTATAACCGGCCACAGTTCGGCCGCCGAGGTTATCTTGGCTCATTGGATCGGTTCAAGGTATACACCGCCCAAGGGCTTAAGCAAGGAGTCGTTGACGATCGTCCGTCTCGGTTCCCCCACCTAAGCTTTCGAAGGATCGCTGCTCCATGAAACTTCGTCTCCGTTTCCTAATTGCGATAGCCCCGCTGCTGTTCGGCCCGGGATGCTCGGCCGGAAGGGGGGGCCCTGGTCGGACTCCTGGGACCGCGACCGACCAGACGCTGACGGAACTATTCAGCCTCTCGACGGTTTTTCAGCGGCTCGGTCGCCTGGCCGCCACGGGCCCGATCCCGTTTGTCGGCAATGTGGCCTTGTTGGCCGGCCGAGGCGATTCGACCTTGATGAACGTCGGCCTGTCGTTTGAGAACCGCGCCATTTCCTTTCAGCGCGATCAAGGGAGTTTCGCGGCCCGATTCCGGGTTGATGTTTCGCTGACCCGGGTTGGTGCCCCGCCGATCACGGTCAGCAAGACCGAAGTGGTCCGGGTGAATTCCTTTCCGGAAACTCAGCGAAACGACGAGAGCATTTTCTTCAGCCAGGCGTTCTTGCTGGCACCCGGGTCGTATACCCTTGCGGTCATCGTTCGGGATCCGGCCTCCACGGCGGCAAGCCGGGTCGAGAAAGTCGTGGAAGTTCCTAGCTTCCCGGCTGGGTCCATTTCAACGCCGACTATGGTGTACGAAGTGAAAGCCCGTACGTCGGTGAGCGATTCGCTGTACGCGGTACTGAATTCTCGGGGCACGGTTTCGCACGGAGGCGGCGACACCCTGTTTATCTATGTGGAGGGGTATCGATTTTCCGGCCCCACTCAAATCCCGGTGACGGTTCGGGACGATCGAGATAGTGTGGTGTACCGGTCCGAGGTCCAGTTTGCGGGGGGCAGGAGTGTCGAGGGCAGGGTGGTCCGTTTTGGCTCGGATGCCCCGCCGCTTGGTGAACTGAAGATTCAGTTTGGCGAAGGTCCATCGGCTCGCACCGTCCAGGCTCTGGTGTCATTTGCCAAGGGCTGGGTCGTTACCAACTACGAAAACCTCTTGACCCTGCTCCGGTTCTTTCCCTATGAGCCGGGGTTGCTCGGCGACCTTCGGAATGCCAAGCCGGCTGACCGGGCCAGGTTGTGGCGGCAGTTCTTCGTGACGACCGACCCGATTCCCGAGACGAGCAATAACGAAGCCTTGGATCGCTACTTTACGAGAATCGCCATTGCCAACGAGCGATTTCGGGATGAGGGCGGGGAAGGGTGGCGGACGGATCGGGGCGAGGTGTTCGTGACCCTCGGAGAGCCGGACCAGGCTCTTGAAAACCCCCCCTCCAGTGATCGGCGGATCATTCGCTGGTACTTCAATGAGTACCGAGCGATCATTGACTTCGAAGGAACGCTCGGATTTTCCCGGATGCGGCTGACGCCGAATTCTCGAGCCGAGTTTGCCCGAGCCCGGTCGTTGGTGGTTCGCGACGCTCGAGCCCGGTAGTTCCTCGAGGTTGATTCGATGGTGGGGCGCTCGGCTCGGATCCGGGCGCCCTATCGTTTTTCCAGCTTACCTTTCGATCTATGCCAGATCCCGAACTTCCCCGCCTGTTCTTGATTGATGGTCATGCCCTGATCTATCGGTCGTTCTTTGCCATGATCAGCCGGCCCCTCCGAACTTCCCGGGGCGAGAACACCTCGGCGGCCTGGGGGGTCGTGAACTTCCTGCTCCGACTCCAGTCGAAATATCGACCCGATTACTTGATTTGGGTTCTTGATAAGGGCGATTCGTTCCGATCCGTGATGTACGCCGAATACAAGTCGACCCGAGAGAAGCTGGACGCCGAGCTTCAACAGGACTTTGATCTGGCCCTCGAGCATACCCGAGAAATTCTGGAGGCGTTCCGGGTTCCGGTGGTGGCGATCGACGGGTACGAGGCCGATGATGTGATCGGCACCCTGGCCCGCCGAGAGGCCGATCGGGGACTCCAGGTCGTCATCGTGTCCGGCGACAAGGATTTCTATCAGCTGATTGGACCCCGGATCGCATTGCTTAACCCCGGGCGCGGTGGGCCGGCTGGGGTGGAGGAACAATGGGTTGATGAAACCAATGCCGCCGAGCGCCTGGGTGTTCCCCCCCTCCAAGTGATCGACTACTTGGCGTTGGTTGGGGACGCGTCCGACAACGTGCCCGGGGTCCGGGGCGTCGGCGAGAAGACGGCGGCCCAGCTCCTGGGCGAGTTCGGGGATCTTGACACGATCCTTGCCAGGGCCGGGGAGGTGAAGGGCAAGCGGCCGAGGGAAGCGTTGTTGGCGGAGGCCGACAAGGCGAGGCTGTCGCGACAGCTGGTGACGATCAAGACCGATGTGCCGGTAGGGATTGCGCTGGCCGAAGCGGTGCGGCGGGAGCCCGATCGTTCGGCCCTTCGCACCGTGCTGACCCGGCTCGAATTCCACTCGTTGGTTACCCGGCTTGCCTTGGCCGACGAACCGGAGGCGCCCGCGGCGATGGTAGACGGCGCCGCTCCGTCTGTTGGAAGCCCTGCCGTTGCCGTGCGAGTGGTCGATGATCCTGCCGCGCTACCGGAGCTGCTGGCGCGTCTGCGGCGGGCCTCCCTCGTGGCGCTCGACACTCAAACGAGTTCGTCAGAACCGCACACGGCTGAACTGATCGGCCTCGGATTGGCGGCGAGCCCCGCCGAGGTGTGGTACCTCCCGTTCGGGCACCGGCCAGAGGACGGTGAGCTGGCTGCGCCGGCCCCGGTTCGCAACTTGCCGTCGCTGGGCGATCCAGCCTGTGCCGACTTGGTGGCCTTTCTCCAGGATCCCGCCCGGCCCAAGGCTGGACACGACCTCAAGTTCGATTGGCAAGTACTCCGGAACCACGGGGTCGAACTGGCGGGGGTCGGGTTCGACTCGATGCTGGCCAGTTTTGTTCTGGACCCAGGTCGTCGATCGCATGGCCTGGATACCTTGAGTCTCGATCTGCTCGGTCGCTCAAAGCCTCTGGACCCCGACCTGACCGTCAAGAAGAAGGGCGCCCCGTTCGCTGAGGTGGCCGTCGAGGTGGCGTCGCGGTCCTGTGGCGCCGACTGCGCGATGGTACTTGAATTGGAGGAGTACTTCACCCCGCGACTTGCCGAAACATCGCTGCAGCCGCTGCTCCGCGAAATCGAAATACCGCTGGTGAGGGTGCTCGTCGATATGGAGTGGACCGGGATTCGGATCGATCGGGAAGTGTTCGAACGCTTGTCTCGGGAACTGACGAGCGACCTCATCCGGCTCGAGGCCGAGATTACCAAGGAAGCGGGCGGGTCGATCAATCTCAACAGCCCGAAACAACTGGCCGTGGTCCTGTTTGAGAAGCTTCAGTTGCCGGTCCTCAAGAAAACCAAGACCGGTCCATCGACTGATGCCGATGTTCTCGAACAGCTGTCCGATATGGGCCACGTCGTACCCCGACTCCTGCTTGAGTACCGGGAGCTTCAAAAACTAAAGTCAACGTACGTGGACGTTCTCCCGGCGCGGGTGAATCAGCGGACGGGGCGAATCCACACCAGCTTCAATCAGACGGGAGCGGCCACTGGGCGGCTCTCGTCGTCGGACCCGAACCTCCAGAACATCCCGGTGCGATCGGCGCGCGGCGAGGCCATTCGCCGGGGATTTATCCCCAGCGAGGGGTGGAGCTTTGTGGTGGCCGACTATTCTCAGATCGAACTCCGGCTCATGGCCCATTTGTCGGGGGATCCGGCCTTCGTCGCGGCGTTCAACCAAGGCGAGGACATCCATCGGCAGACGGCGGCCATCATCTTCGGGGTGGATTTGGGCGCGGTGACGGCCGAGATGCGGGCCCAGGCCAAGACGATCAACTTCGGCACGATTTACGGGCAGGGGCCCTTTGCCCTCTCGAAACAGCTGGGTATTTCGCTCGACGACGCCAAGAAGTTCATCGCCGACTACTTCGAGCGATTTGCCGGGGTGCGGGCGTATCTCGATCGTCAAGTCGAGGTGGCCCGGGCCCATGGATACGTGGAAACGTTGTTCAAGCGTCGGCGCTACATTCCGGAAGTCAAGGATAAGAACTTCAATACCCGAGCCTTCGGGGAACGGCTCAGCCAGAACTCACCGCTTCAAGGGTCCGCCGCCGATCTGATCAAGATCGCAATGGTGCGTCTCGGGCAGGCTCTTCGGCAGGACGGATTCCAAGCGAGGATTCTGCTCCAAGTCCATGATGAACTCGTCCTCGAGGCTCCTGCGGGCGAGGTCAACCGGGTGGCTGAGATCGTTCGAGATTGTATGGTCGGGGTGGCGGAGTTGAAGGTGCCACTGGTCGTCGATGTCGGAGTCGGGCCCAACTGGCTCGAGGCCAAACACTAGCTCAGTGGAGCCGCTCCGGGGGCGGTCGTCGACCTCCAGGCCACCAGTTCCATCGACCCATCAGCTGCATGAAGGCGGGGACAAGCACCATCCGGATCACGGTGGCGTCAAGGAGAACGGCGAGTGCCAAGCCGAATCCGAGGAATTGCATGATCAGGACTCGGGCAAACGCGAAGGCCCCGAAGACGACGATCATGATCAGCGCGGCCGAGCTGATGACCGAGGCGGTGGCGCTCAGCCCCTCCATGGTCGCCTCGGTGTTCTTCCCGGTTCGATCGAAGGCTTCTTTGATCCGACTGAGGAGGAACACTTCATAGTCCATACTGAGTCCGAAAACGACGGCAAACACCAACACCGGAATGAGAACGAAGATTGCCTCGGTCGGCCCCGACAGCCGGAGGAGGCGGCTTCCAAATCCGTACTGAAAGACGAGCACGATCAGGCCGAACGTTGCGCCGACGGACAACGAGTTCATGAGGACAGCCTTGACCGGCACGAGCACGGATCGAAAGGCGACCGCCAGCATCAAGCCGGTGGCGCCGAGCACGAGTGCGATCAGCCCGGGGAAGCGGCGCAACATCTCGGCTTGCAAGTCGAGACTCGCCGCCACGTATCCACCGACGAACACCTGGCTGGTTCGCAACTGTCGGATGCTCTTCGAGGTGGCGAGGTGGCGAATTCGCTCGACGACCGACATGGCTGAGGTCAGTGACGTCGTGTCGCGGAGAATGATGTCGACGAGGGCCAACTGGCCGTCTCGGCTCAAATAGGCATCCAGGAACTCGCCGTGGCGCACTCGGGCGGAATCAAGATCGGAATACAGTAATGAATAGGCCAGAATCGAGGTTCCAGGCTCGAGATCGACGATACTTCGTACGTCGAGAACCCGCGGATCGGCCCGCATCGAGTCCGACAACCCTCGGAGGCCACGCAAGCTGACCGCTTGGGTGGCCGATTGGCCTGAGGGCACTTCGACGATGATTCGGAGCGGCGTGATGTAGCCGGAGACCCCCATTCGGGACAGGGCTTCGACTCCGGCGCCGGCCTCGGTTTGGCTGGGCCACCAATTCCGAGCCGGCAGGCCGATCCGGATCCAGAACACGGGAAGGGTCAGAATCCCGATAATCGACCCGCCGACAACCAATGCTCGGACCGGGTGGCGGGCGAGGGAGCGGGCCCATTTCTCCCAGACCTGCGGCGCATGGTACCAGGTCAGCCGTCGAGCCAGCCATCGCGGTTTGTCGATCGACCGCCCGAGCGCGGCCAAGACCGCCGGCAGCAAGGTGACGCAGAGCAGGACCGCCACGCCCACCACGATCAAGCCGCCGATTCCGACGCTCCGAGTCTCCACCATTGGGGTAAGCAAAAGCGCCCCAAAGCCGACGATCACCGTGAGCCCCGAATTGACGACGGCGATTCCGGCAGTCATGAGCGTCCGCTCGGCCGCCTCCCGCCGCCGATACCCCCGGGCCAGCTCCTCGCGAAAGCGGGTGACCATCAGCAGCGAATAGTCGATCCCGACACCCAACCCGATCATCGTGGTGAGATTGAGGACGAACACGGACATGGGCATGGTGGTCGCGAGCATTCCGACCACTGAGAGCGAGATCGCGATCGCAAGGACGCCGATCGCCAGGGGAAGTAACGCGGCGACCAGGGCGCCGAACGCCAGAACGAGAATGATCAAGGTGATCGGCAGGAGACGCAACTCGAATCGCTTGCCGTCTTCGGCACTCACCGTCCGGACATCGAAGTCGAGCGCCGCGCGTCCGGTCACGTACATCCGGTATGACGGCCGGTTCGGTACCTGCGAAAGGGCCTGATTCATCGTGGCCCTGAACTCCGTCACCCTGCGGCCCACGCTGTCGCCCCTGATGTTGAGCGATACCAGGAAGAAACTCGCCCGGCCATCGCCGGAGACAAACAGCGTGTCGTTCCGAGTCAGGTACGAGACGACATTTTGGACGTAGGAAAGGCGGGCGGCCGCCTTGGTCAGGGTGTCGAGGACCGCACGGGCGGCTCCGTCCGCGAATGAGGTGGGGCCCTCGACGGCTACCACGAAAAACTCACCAAACGGCCGAGCGAATCGGCTGGACAGCATTCGATCCGCTGTCCGTGCCTCACTGAGTTCGTCGGAACCGCCTTGGAGGGCGAGCCGGTCCGGCGTTTTTGGCGCCTGGATAAATGCAATGACCGCAGCCACCGCCCAGCAGGCGATCACAATCCAGCGCCACCGCACCACGGCTTTGGCGAAGCTCGATAGGATCAACTGGGGCTCCAGCTCACCGAGGGGCGAATCGCAAACGCTGGCAATGTAAGGGGTTCCAAGGACCCAGGCCAGGAATCTGACCCATCGGTACTGGCGCGGGCTTCCATCTTGCAACCCGGATCCGGCCGTGGCAAGACTCTTCTTGTTCCTGGTCCTTGCGCTCGGCCTACTCCTGATGGTTGGCAGGCTGACCGACCATCGGCCAGCTCCAATCGGGCCGGTTGTCGCGGCTCGGTTGCCGGACAAACCGTCGCCCGTCAAGCCGCCTGAGGTGACGGGACGAGCCGCCGCTCGTTCGGTTCCCGCCCAGAGCGAGGAGAACCGGACCCCGTTGATCGCGCAGTTGGCCCGGCTCGAGGCTCGCCGCCGCCTGTACTTGGCCGGCGGCGCGGTGTATCTCGACTCGCTGTTCATCGGTCCCGATTCCATAGTCCGGCGATGGGGCGAGGCCGCTGTGATGCGGGTTTTGATCGGGAGACCTCCCGAGGCGTCACCTGTCGTGGATGCCGTCGGCCAAGCGCTCCGAGTCTGGGCAGAACTGCGACTCGGGCCGACCATTGTAGAGACTCAGGATAGCGCGGAGGCAAACGTGCTGGTCGGCTGGGTTTCCGACTCCGGATCCGACCGGACCGGGCTCGCCGAGGTCCGGTCGGACGGGGCTGGAGAGATCAAACTCGTCCGGATTTCGCTGGCCCGAACCGATCGACACGGCCGGGTTCTTGGACTCGCGGAGACTCGCTCGGTCGCCCTGCACGAAATTGGTCACGCCCTGGGTTTGCCGCATTCTGGGCGCCCGAGCGATGTGATGTACCCCACGGTCTCGGTCCTAGGGAATCTCTGCACAAGCGCCTAACGACGTACTATATTTCAAAGCCATCCCGTCCACTCTCGCTCCGGAGCACCGCGCCATGGGGTCCCAACGCA
>JAYTTT010000407.1:0-4398 GCA_043744895.1 Gemmatimonadota bacterium
AACAACGTCCAGGGCGGCGGGGACATGGGCGCCATTCCCAACCGGCTGGCCGGTTTCCAGGACTGGACCAAGGACCCGGCCGTCAAGGCAAAATTCGACCAAGCCTGGGGCATCGACATGGCCCCCACGTATGGCAAGAATCTGACTGAGATGTTCGAGGCCATGGAGCACGGCGAACTCCGGGCCGTGTACGCGATCGGAGAAAATCCGGCTCAGTCGGAAGCGGACCAAGGCCGCACCGAACGGCTGCTCACCGGGCTCGATCATCTCGTGGTCCAGGACATCTTCCTGACCCGAACTGCCGAGTTCGCTCACGTGGTCCTTCCGGCCTCGTCGAGTTGGTGCGAGTCGGAAGGCACGGTGACCAACAGCGAGCGCCGGGTTCAGCGGGTCCGGAAGGCGCTCGACCCACCCGGCAACGCGCGGGATGACCGGTGGATCATTGGCGAAATCGCCCGGCGCCTTGGCCACGATTGGGGCCATCCGTCCGGAGAAGCGGTCTGGAACGAGGTCCGCTCCCTGGCTCCGATGCTGGCCGGCATGAGCTACGAGCGGCTCGAGCGGGAGGGCGGGTTGCATTGGCCTTGCTATGACGAGGCCCACCCGGGCGAGACGTATTTGCATAGCCGCCTGTGGAAGGAGCCACGGGAGGGCCCGGCGGCGCCGTTCTCGGTGGTGGAGCACGACCCTCCCGTCGAGATGCCGGACGCGGCGTACCCGTTTCAGCTCACGACCGGCCGGCGACTCGATTCGTACAACACCGGGGTGCAGACGGCGGGGTACGCCTCGCCGCTGCGCCGGGGTGAATCGATCGATCTTTCGCCGGAGGATGCCACCAAGCTCGGCCTCGTCGATGGCGCCCCGGTCCGGGTGTCGTCGCGGCGCGGGGCGGTGATCGCGCCGGCCCGGATCGATCGGAGCCTTCGTGCCGGCCTTGTGTTCATGACCCTTCACTTTCAGGACGAAGTCAAGACCAACCTGCTCACGATCGACGCCACCGACCCGAAATCCGGCACGGCCGAGTTCAAAGCCTGTGCGGTCCAGCTCGAACCGATAAGCGCCTAGGGGGTTCGTGGATCTACACCTGCTCAAAGCCGCCCCAACCCTGGCCGAGCGCGCCGCCGTCGATGGCCATCTCGGCGCCCCGGCCGGAGGATGGGACGGTGGGACCCGCCAGCCCCGCGACGCCCACACGGCCGCCGGCGGTCACGCCGCTCGCGCCGAGCGACATCGGTTGCTGCCCGCGCTCCATGCCATTCAGTCTCGGATTGGCTGGATCAGCGAAGGCGCGCTCAACTATCTCGCTGAGCGCCTCACGGTCCCACCGGCCGATATCTTCGGGGTGGCCACGTTCTACGGCCTGCTCTCGACCGTGCCCCGTCCGATGCGGGTGCTCCATGTGTGCGACGACATCGCCTGCCGGTGCCGGGGCGCGGAGGCATTGTGCCGGGAGGTCGAGCGGGCCGCCGGACCGGCGTACCACGGGCCCGAGGGCACCCATCACGCCATTCCGGAGGCAACGGTCTGGATCCGGAGCCCGTGCCTCGGTCTCTGCGATCACGGGCCCGCGGCGTTGCTGACGGTCGCTGGGCCGGAGCCGGTTGACCGGCTGTTTGGCGGCCTCACCTCCGCCACCGCCCTCTCGGTCCTCCGGGGCGACGACGTCCCAGCCGGCCCGAACCGGATCCCGATTCCCCAGGCCGGCCATCCATCGCTTCGCCTGCTTCGGCGGGTCGATGTGATCGACCCGGCCAGTCTCGACGATTACCGGGCTCATGGCGGGTATCAGGCGCTTCGGCACGCGCTCCAGATCGGGCCCGAGGCGGTGATCCGGGAGGTTACCGACGCCAAGCTGGCGGGGCGGGGAGGCGCCGCGTTTCCGACCGGGCGCAAGTGGGCGGCGGTCGCGGGGCAGGGCGGCCGTCCGCACTATCTCATTTGCAACGCGGATGAATCGGAGCCGGGGACGTTCAAGGACCGGGCCCTGATGGAGGGCGACCCCTACTCGATCGTCGAATCGATGACGATCGCGGCGTTCGCGACCGGGTGTGAGCAGGGGTTCATCTACCTCCGCGGCGAGTACCCGGAGGCGCGCGAGCGATTGGGCCATGCCATCGAGATCGCCCGGCGCCACGGGCTGCTCGGCTCGAGCGTGATGGGACGGACCTGGCGGTTCGACATCGAGATCCGAGAAGGTGCCGGGGCGTATATCTGCGGCGAGGAGACGGCGATCTTCAACTCGATTGAAGGGTTCCGGGGCGAACCGCGGAACAAGCCGCCGTTTCCGTTCCAGGCCGGCTTGTTCGGCAAGCCGACCCTCGTGAACAACGTCGAGACGCTCGTGAATGTCCTCGAGATCCTCCGGATCGGCGGTCCGGCGTACGCCGCCATCGGGACCGAAGGCTCGACCGGCCCCCGGCTCTTCTGCTTGTCCGGATCCGTGACCCGCCCGGGCGTGTATGAGGTGGCGTTCGGGGCCACCCTCCGCGATCTGCTCGGCCTCGCGGGCGGGGTCGCGGGCGGGCGGCCGCTCCAAGCGGTGCTCCTTGGGGGAGCGGCCGGCGGGTTCGTCCGCCCCGACGAACTCGACATCCCGCTGACCTTCGAAGGCGCCCGGGCGGCGGGGGCCACGTTAGGTTCCGGCGTCATCATGGTCTTCGATGATTCAGTGGACCTGCTCGATATCGTGCTCCGGGTGGCCTCGTTCTTTCGGGACGAGTCGTGCGGGCAATGCGTCCCGTGCCGGGTCGGCACGGTGCGGCAGGAGGAAGCCCTCCATCGCCTGAAGGCGGACCGCGCCCGGGGTGGACTCGCGACCGAGTTGGCGCTGCTCGAGGAGATCGGAGTCGCGATGAAGGACGCCTCGATCTGCGGCCTCGGTCAAACCGCCTACAGCGCGGTCGAGTCCGCCATCAAACGGCTGCACCTCTTCCCGGGAGCTCGGACCTCATGAGTGCCTTGGTTCAGCTCGAACCGCGCCGGCGGACCGTGGAGCTGACGATCGACGGCGAGAAGGTCGTCGCCCCGGAAGGCACCACTATTTTCGAGGCGTCGAAGCAGCTGGGCCGGTCGATCCCGACGTTATGCTATCTGGAAACGCTCCGGCCGGTGAACGTCTGCCGGGTCTGCGTGGTCGAGGTCGAGGGGTCGAGGGTGTTGGTGCCGAGCTGTTCCCGGAAGGTCGAAGCCGGGATGGTAGTCAAGACCGACTCGGAGCGGGTCAGGCACAGCCGGAAGATGGTGCTCGAATTCTTGGCCTCGTCGGTCGATCTCTCGACCACGCCGGACGTCATGGAATGGCTGGAAACCTATGGGGCCGACCCGGAACGCTATGGGCCGCCGGCACCCAGAGCGGCGGCCGGCCATCGGGATACCCTCATGCCGGGCCATCACGCCCCACCCGATCCGGCGTTTCGAGCCACCGTGGCCCAGCCGGTCAAGATTGACAACGAGCTCTATGTCCGGGACTACGGGAAGTGCATTCTCTGTTACAAGTGTGTCGAGGCCTGCGGGCCCGATCATCAGAATACCTTCGCCCTGACCGTCGCGGGCCGGGGCTTCGATGCCAGAATTTCGACCGAGTTTGCGGTGGAGTTGCCGAAGTCAGCCTGCGTCTATTGCGGCAACTGCATTGCGGTGTGCCCGACCGGGGCGCTGATGTTCAAGTCGGAGCATGATCTTCGCGAGGCGGGAACCTGGGACGAGTCCCGCCAGACGATGACGCCGACGATCTGTCCCTATTGCGGGGTGGGTTGCACCCTCGAACTGCACGTCCAGGACAATGAAATCGTCAAAGTCACCTCGCCGCTCGATCATGAGGTGACGCTCGGCAACCTCTGCATCAAAGGCCGGTTCGGCTGGCAGTACGTGTCGAGCGGCAACCGGCGGGCTCGGCCCGCCTAACGAACCCGGTCGGACCGGGTGTAGACGGTCAGGCCGGTGCCCCGGGCAAACCCCACCAACGTCAGCCCCGACTGCTCGGCCACCCGGACCGCGAGCCCGGTCGGACCGGAGATGGCGGCCAGGAGCGGAGCGCCGAGCGTCGCCGTCTTCTGGACCATTTCAAAACTGGCTCGGCTGGTCACGACGACGAACCCGCTCGCGGGATCGATGCCCTTGGTGAGCACGGCACCCACCAGCTTGTCGAGCGCGTTGTGCCGCCCGACATCTTCCCGCACCAATTCGATGACGCCGGCCGCCGTGGCCCACCCCGCCGCGTGGACCGCGCCGGCCGCGTCGTTGAGCGGCTGGCGAGCCGAGAGGCCGGCGACCGCATCCCGGATCGCCGCCGGCCCAATCGCCCGGCCTTCCGGCACCCGGTGCACCGTTTTCAGCACCTCGGCCACGCTCTCCGCCCCACAAATCCCGCACCCGGTCCGCCCGGTAAGCCGCCGACTT
>JAYTTT010000408.1:0-4366 GCA_043744895.1 Gemmatimonadota bacterium
CGCCGCCTTTTCGGCCGGCCGCGCTTCGGGCGCCGGGCGAGTTCCGCAGTTCGAACACGTGGCGCTTGCCGACGTCGGCTGCCTGGCTGGCCCCGTTGCTGAAAGGCGGAGTGGTCGGGTTCGACTCGGTGGCGGTGGGGATCGCCTCCGAGCAACCAGCGAGCGCGAGCAGACCGGAAAGACTGACCATCATGCGGGTACGCAACGCCATACGGGACTCCTTTGCGGGAGGGACGAGGGGGCCGACTGCGGGACCGACTGGGTTGTGAAGGATAGTTCAAGGTAGGAGCGGGTCAGTCCGGCGCTAATTGATGCGCCCCTCACCCACCTATCGGCATATTCATGGGGCGACCCATTTTCGAGGCGAACACCAATGGAAAAGATCCGGACCGTGGTCCACGATGATCACGAGGCGCTCGCCCGGGAGGTTGCCGCAGCCATGGCCGCGGTGATCCGCACCGCGAACGCCGAGGGCCGTCATGCCGTGCTCGGGCTCGCCACCGGGTCGACTCCGGTTGGCGTCTACCGGGAACTGATTCGCCTCCATCGCGACGAGGACCTCTCGTTTGCCCGGGTCGTGACCTTCAATCTCGACGAGTACTACCCGATGGAGCCGGAGAACCTCCATTCGTACCACCGGTTCATGCGGGAGCACCTCTTCGATCACATCGACATCGGGCCGTCCGCCATCCACCTCCCATCCGGCACGGTGCCGCGGGCCGAACTCGCCGCCCACTGTGCCGAGTACGAAGCCGCGATCAAGGCTGCCGGCGGGATCGACCTCCAGCTGCTGGGCATCGGGAAGACCGGACACATCGGCTTCAACGAACCCGGTTCCGGGTCGAAGAGCCGGACCCGGCTGGTGACCCTCGACGCCGTGACTCGGCGGGACGCCGCAGCCGACTTCTTCGGGGAGGAGTTCGTTCCGCGCGAAGCCGTGACGATGGGGGTGAGCACGATCCTCGAAGCTCGGCAGATCGCGATTCTTGCCACCGGAGAACACAAGGCCGGCATTGTCCGGCGCGCGGTCGAAGGCGGGGTCGATACCGAAGTGGCGGCAACCTTCCTCCAGAGCCATCCGGCGACCACGTTCTACCTCGATCGGGCGGCGGCCGCCGGCCTGACCCGGATTGCGACCCCGTGGCTGGTGGACGAAGTGGCGTGGGACGACCGATTGGCGCTCGAGGCGGTCGTTTGGCTCGCGCAGCAGGCGGGCCGCGGCATCCTCAAATTGACCCAGCGGGACTATGTCGAGCACCGCCTGTCCTCATTGCTCGCCCAATTCGGGACCCCCGGCGATGTCAACGGGTTTGCCTTCAACGCCCTGGGCGCCAAGATCCGGGGCCGTTCGAAGCTGCCCCGGAACCAGAAGGTGATCTGCTTCTCGCCCCATCCCGACGACGACGTGATTTCGATGGGTGGGATGCTCCGGAAGCTGGTCGTGAACGAGAACGAGATCACGGTGGCCTATTTGACGAGCGGCAATATCGCGGTCTTCGACCACGACCTCCGCCGGTATCTCGACTTTCTGGCCCGGTTCTCAGTGGGGTTCGGGGTCGCCGCGGACGCGACCGCTGCCCTGGCCGCCCGAGTGGCGGGGTTCCTCGCGGCCAAACGGCCCGGTCAGGTCGACAGTGCCGAGGCGCAGGACCTCAAGCGGATGATCCGGGAGAGCGAAGCGGTGAGCGGGATCGAGACGTTAGGCATGGCCCGGTCAGCCGCCCGGTTCCTCAACCTGCCGTTCTACCGGACGGGGAAGGTCCGGAAGGACCCGGTCGGCCCCGCCGACGTGGCGATCGTGCAGTCCCTGCTCGAGGAGATCGAGCCGGATCTGGTGTTCGTCGCGGGCGATCTCTCCGACCCGCACGGGACCCACCGGACCTGCAAAGAGGCCATCGATCTGGCCCTGGCCCGGGTCGCTCGGCGGCCGGAGGTCTGGCTCTACCGGGGTGCGTGGCAGGAGTGGTCGGTGACCGAAGCGACCTGGCTGGTGCCGCTGTCGCAGGAGGAACTGTCGCTCAAAATCCAGGCGATCTTCAAGCACCAGTCACAAAAAGACTCGGCCCCGTTTCCGGGGCTCGACGAGCGCGAGTTCTGGCAACGGGTCGAAGCCCGCAATAAGGAGACTGCCGCGTCGCTCGACCGGCTCGGGTTGGCCGAGTACTTCGCGATGGAGGCCTACGTGGTCGACGGCCCCGGGCTCACGGGAACCCCCGCCACATCTCGCGCTTGACGAGGTCGCGCAGGTCGTCCGCTTTGGGCCGTTTCGTGGGGTCGGGGTAGAGACGCTTGCCGGCGGCATCCATGGCCGCCGGGAACGCGTCCACTTGGGCTTGGTCCCTGAGGCGAAAGACCCGGAGGTGGGTCCACGGCCCGTTCGGCTCCGCCGGGACGTAGGTGCGGAGTTCCTCAAAGGCCCCGGCGCGCTCGGCCTCGTCGTCGATCGGCTTGGCGACTCGGCGGATGTACTCCTCGTACTCGGCTTCCTTTCCGGGGCGGGCCTTCCAATAGATGGCGATGAACGTTGGTTCGCCCGCCAGGATCGCCGGGGCTTTGCGGTGCCGGGTCGCCTGCTCGTAGTCGTAGGCCAGCTTGATCAGCCGCGCCTCGTCCCATCCCCGCCCAAAGAACTGGAGCCCCGCCGGCAGGGTCCCGCCCCGGGTATAGCCCATGGGGACCGTCATCGCTGGAAATCCGGTGACCGGTGAAAAGACCTGATTGTTGTCTCCAGGCGGCGTGTTGAGGTCGCCGATCAGCCGGGGCGGATTGCTCCAGGTTGGATAGACCAGCGCATCGAGTCGCTCGCGGTCCATCAACGTCGTCACCGCGAGGCCCAGTTGCCGGCGGGCGACCCAGTCGTTGCGGCAGGCCGGATCAGTGGCCGGGATCCGATCGTCCGCCTCTGCCTTCCGCATGGCCGACCCGATCGATGGGTGAAACTTCCCGGAGGCGAGAATCTCCTTCAGGGTCTTGACCGAGACCCGATCTCCTTGGGCCGCGAGGAACCGGTTCAGATCCGCCTTGAATCCGAGGCAGCCGTCGTCGTCCGAGGGCAGGCGGTCGAAGCCCTCGACCGTCGCGGGGTCGACGATGACGGCGCCCTGCACCGCGAGGTCGGCCAGGGCCCGAGCGAACAGCGCCCTGATTTCGGGATCGGTGGTCGGGGTGTCGTAGGCTTGGTGCAGAACTCCGATTCGGGCGCCCGTGAGGCCGCCGCGGACCAACGAGGCCGAATAGTCGGGAATCGGATGATCCTTGATCGCTCCGGTCACCGGATCGTCAGGATCTGTGCCGGCGACGACCTGGAGGACCCGGACTGCATCGGCCACCGTTCGGGCCATCGGGCCGGCAATGTCGAACGTTAGGCCGAGCGGCACCACGCCGGCCCGGCTCGTCAGGCCGATGGTTGAGCGAATGCCGACCAGCGCCTGATGCGAGGAAGGCCCCCGGATCGAGTTACCGGTGTCGGTGCCGAGCCCGACCAACCCGAAGCTGGCGGCGACGGCGGCGGCGGTGCCGCCACTCGAGCCGGCGGTGACTCGATCGAGCGCATAGGGGTTCTTGGTGTACCCCGGCAGGATCGAGCTGACCGTTTCGTACGGGCTCCATGCGAACTCGTCCATGTTGCTCTTGGCGAGGACGATGGCCCCCGCCTCACGGACCCGCTTCACTTGGAACGCGTCGCGCTCGGGTATGAACCCCTGGAGCGCGAGCGATCCCGCCGTGGTCTGGACTCCGGCCGTGGTGAAGTTGTCCTTGACGATCATCGGAACGCAGTGCAACGAACCGAGTGGCCCCCGCCGCCTGAACACCCCGTCGAGCGAATCGGCCTCCGCGAGCGCGTGCGCGTTCACGGTGATGATGGCGTTGATCGCGGGCCCCCGCTTGTCGAAGTCGTTGATTCGGGCCAGATACTCGGTCACCAGGCCCCGGCATGTCAGGAGGCCGCTTTGGAAGGCGGCGTGGACCTCGGCGATGGTGGCTTCTTCGACTCGAAAGCGGGGGGCCTGGGCGATGGCGGCGGCCGGGGTGCCCATCATGGCGAGCATGAAGGCGAGGTTCTTGGTCTTGGCGCTCATTGCGGTCAGTCGATCCTCCACGGCGAACTCCAGTTGTGCTCACCGGGTGATCGCGGTAAGCGAGGCACTGTAACCTACCGAGCGTTGGCTGCGAGAACAACGCGACCGAATGGAGCCGTCCACCGAACGGCCTCGAAAGAGGACGGTTTCTAATGCCGCTGGCGCGACCGCCCCCAAAGGTAGAGATTGCGAGTCATGGTGGATCTGGCCGGGTCTCTGCAGGCCGCGCTGGGCGACCGCTATCAACTCGACGGTGAACTGGGCCGAGGCGGTATGGCGGTGGTGTT
>JAYTTT010000409.1:0-4360 GCA_043744895.1 Gemmatimonadota bacterium
TTCGCGTTCGCGAGTCACAAAGTTCGAGTCCATCCGGTGATTCTAGCCCCGCTCCGCTGGTTTCGCCACCTAGCCGTTACCGGGAACTGACGCCATTATTGAACCCGACGATCCCCACCATATTCGCCATTCGAGGACCCCATGCGTCGACTCCGTTGCCTCCCGCTCTGTTGGTTGGTCGCGTTCTCCGCCACGCCGGCGCCGGCCCAGCAGGCGGGCGGGGCAAAAACCCTCGACGTCACCGATCTGAGCTTCTGGCGATCGATCCGAAATGCCACGACCTCGAACGACGGCCGCTGGTTTGCCTCGGTGCTGGCCCCGAACGAGGGCGATGGCGAGGTCGTCATTCGGCCCACCAGCGCGGGGGCCAAAGAATGGCGGTTCCCGATCGGGGAGCCGGCCGTGCTCCCGTTCAACCCCTTCGATCCGGCACCGCGCGCCGCCCCGTTGGCGATTTCGGGCGATGCCAAATGGAGCGCCTTCTCGACCTACCCAAGCGCCCAGGACACCAAGAAACTCAAGAAAGACAAGAAGCCGGTCCAGAACGGGCTCGTCGTCGTCAACCTGGCCACCGGAGAGAAGCGTGAATTCGAGAAAATCCAGCGGTTCAGCTTTGCCGGCGAGAACCCGTCCTCGCTGGTGATGAAGCGATATCCGGCCGAAGGCGCGGCGGCCTCGGACCTGGTGCTCCTCGACCTCCGAGCCGGCACCGTCGGCACCATCGGCTCGGTGGCCGACTATGCCCTCGACGAAACCGGCGGCTGGTTGGCCTGGACCACCGAGGCCAAGGACTTGGTCGGTAACGGCGTGCAACTCCGGAACCTGGCCACCGACCAGGTCAAGACCCTCGAGATCGACAAGGCCGTTTACCGGCGGCTCGCCTGGGCCGACAGCGGCTTGGCCCTCGCGGTCCTCCGGGGCCGGCCCGATAGCGCCCGGGGCGACACGGTCTTCGCCGTCGTCGGCATTACCGGTGTCGGCGGGGCCAATACCAAGGTCGTCTTCGAACCCAAACCCGAAGACGGCCTCCCCGCCGATCGGCGGATCAGTCCCGACCGGACCCCACGTTGGACCACCGATTTCACCGCCCTGGCGTTTGGGACGACGGCTCGGCGCAACGCCCCCGAGTCCAAGACCGGCCGGCCGGACCTCAAGCCGGTCGCCGGAACCCCCGGCATGATGCAGACCCCGGCGGGAGCCGGCGGCACCGAGGACGATTTGCCGACCTTGGTGATTTGGCACGGCAAGGAACCCCGGCTCCAGTCCCAGCAACAGGTGGAAGAAGCGCGAGACAAGAGCTTCTCGTCCCTGGCGCTCTACCGGGTCGCCGAACGGAAGTTCCTGGCGCTCGCGGACGAGGACCTCCGCGACGTCCAGCTGACCCCGCGGGATCGATACGCCTTCGGCGCCGACCGTCGGGCCTATGAGCGGCGCGACAACATCGACGGCGGCCAGCGACGGGACTACTACGCGATCGACCTGAAGACCGGCGTGCGAACGCCGATCAAGAAATCGGCCGGGTACCAACTGGCCCCGTCGCCCGACGGCACCAAGGCGCTGTTCTACGACCACGGCGAATATCACGTCTACGATTTCGTCACCGGACAATCCAAGGCCATCACCGCCGGCGCGCCCACCACGTTCATCGACACCGAGGACGATCACAACGTCGACCGGCCCCCGGTGGCCCCGTTAGGCTGGTCGTCGGACAGCCGGTTCGTGCTCCTGTTCGACAACTGGGATGTTTGGCGGGTCCCTGCGGTGGGCGGGAGCTTTGTCAACCTGACTGGGACAGGAAAGCGCGACAAGATTCGATTCACCCGGCGGCTGGTCATCGACCCGAAGGAGAAAGGGATCGACCTCTCGAAGCCGATCTACCTCCAGACTTACGGCGAGTGGACCAAGAAGGAAGGGCTCGCCCGGGTGATGCCGGCGAAGCCCGGAGCCGAAACGCTGCTCTGGGACGACGCCAAGGTGTTTGTCACCCGTGCGCGGGACGCCGAGTCCTGGGTCTACACCAGGCAGACGGTGAAGGAGTTCCCGGACTACTGGGCGGCCGACGCCAAGCTCGCCAACCCGGTCCGGCTCACCGACGCCAATCCCCAGCAGAAAGACTATGCCTGGTCGTCCGGCGCCCAGCTGGTGAACTACGTCTCCGACAAGGGTGACAGTCTCCAAGGCGCCCTCTATCTGCCGGCCAACTACGAGGCGGGCAAGAAATATCCGACCGTCGTCTACATCTACGAGAAGCTGTCCCAAGGCCTCCATAGCTATGCCGTGCCGAACGAGACCCGGGCCTTCAACCCGAGTATCTACACCAGCCGAGGCTATGCGGTGTTCCAGCCGGACATCGTCTACCGGATCAACGACCCCGGAATGTCGTCGGTGTGGTGCGTCGTCCCGGCCGTGAAAGCCGCGATCGCCACCGGCATCGTCGATCCGGCCAAGGTCGGCCTCCACGGTCATTCCTGGGGTGGTTACCAGTCGTCCTTCCTGGCCACCCAGACCGGCAAGCTGTTCAGCGGCATCGTGACGGGCGCTCCGCTCACCGACATGATCTCGATGTACAACTCGGTCTACTGGAACACCGGCACCGCCGACATGGCGATCTTCGAAAGTTCCCAAGGCCGGTTCAAGGGCAGTTACCTCGACAACCACGAGGCCTACATCCGCAATTCGCCGGCTTTCTTCGTCAACCGGGTGGAAACGCCGGTGATGATTCTGCATAACGAAAAGGATGGAGCGGTCGACTTCAACCAGGGGATCACGTTTTTCAATTCGCTGCGGGAGCAGGACAAGGACGTGATCATGCTCCAGTACGTCGGTGAGAACCACGGCCTCCAATTGCCCAAGAATCAGAAGGACTACACGGTCCGGATGCAGGAGTACTTCGATCACTACCTGAAAGGACTACCGGCCCCCGATTGGATGAAGGAAGGAATTCCCCGGCTCAAGATGGAAGACCACTTGAAGAGCCGGCAGAAGAAGCCCAAGACGATTTCCTGACCGGTCAGGGGCGTTCCGTCGGCGGCCACGAGCCGGGACCGGGAAGCGCGGGCCAAGCCCCCCCGGCCGCTTCCGCCTCGAGCAGCGCGTCGGACGACTCGTAGCGGTAGACGACTGGGGCCCCGTGCTGGAAGAGCCCACCGGTGTCGGCGGTGGGGCCGTACGTCGAGTAGAGCGGACGGCCCAACAACCGGAGGTAGACCGTCAGTTGGGCCCGGTGATGGGCCGAGTGCACCAGTCGCCGGGTCAGCACCCACGCGCGCGAACGGCGGACAGCGAAGAAGGTCGTCTCCTCTCCGAACCAGTCCGGCCCCTTGGTCTCGAGTGCCTCCCGTCGCAGCCCGGACACCTCGGCGTAGTGGCGGAGAAACGAGAGCCGGTCTTCCGTCGGCGGCAATTCGGGCCAGCCGGCATCGATGCCGAGCATCCGCACCATCCACCCGTGCTCCGAGACACACTGATGGATCATCTGCTCCAGGGGCGTCCGGGCCAGTGGCGCCGGCCGGAAGCCCAGTTCGTCGTCGCGGAACTCACTCCAGACCGACAGGGTCTTGAGCCGCTCGGTCTCGTAGCTCTCGGCAAAGAAGCTGAACAAATGGGTCATGGAACCTCCTAGTCTGACGAAACGCCTTAGCGTACTTTACACCCCATGCACCCCAATGAACATGCGGCCCACAATCCTGATTTTCTGTGGCGAAATCCGGATCCCAAGCCGGCCTATGACATCATCATCGTCGGCGGTGGGCTTCATGGGCTGTCGACCGCGTACTATCTGGCCAGGAACCACGGGATCACCAACATCGCCGTCGTCGAACGGGCCTGGCTCGGCAACGGCAATGCCGTCCGGAACACGACGGTAGTTCGATCGAATTACCTCCGCGACGAGAGTGCGGCACTCTACGAACATGGCCTCAAGCTCTGGGAGACTTGGGGCCAGGAGCTCGACTACGACCTGCTCTTCGACCAACGGGGGGTCCTCAACCTCGAGCATAACCAATCGGAGCTGCGGCAGGGCCAACGCCGGATCTTTGCCAACCATCTGAACGGGATCGACGGCGAATGCCTCGATGCCCAATCGGTCAAGGAGTTCTGCCCGCTCATCAACCTGTCGCCCGACGTCCGCTACCCGGTCATCGGGGGTACCCTCCAGCGGCGCGGCGGGATTGCCCGTCACGATGCCGTGGTCTTTGCTTTGGCCCGGGCTGCCAACCGACTCGGCGTCGATCTGCTCCAGAATTGCGAAGTGACCGGCTTCGAAAAAGATGGCAACCGGGTCACCGGCGTCGTCACCACCCGCGGCCGGATCGCCGCCGGCCGGATCGGCCTCGTTGGCGCGGGTCGCTCACCGCTCTTG
>JAYTTT010000410.1:0-17128 GCA_043744895.1 Gemmatimonadota bacterium
CGGCCAACGTGAGTATCTGGATCGACGGCCAGAGGATGTCCGGCGACGTGGGGGAGGTCCTGCCGCTGATCGCTCCATCCGATGTCGAGGCGATCGAAATCTACCAGCGCCAGAGCCTGGTCCCGCCGGAGTTTCGGGACAATAGCTGCGGGGCAATCGTGATGTGGACCCGTTAGGCCTGCGAGACCGACGCCAGCTTGGCCAGGTCGAGGCGCCGCCGTACCGCATCGGCCAGGCCGGCCCGGGTAAACGGCTTGGCCAGCATCGGACCGAGGAGCGCATTCTCACCCGCCCAGGCCGAATCCCGGCCGGCAAACCCTGACATGAAGACGATCGGCAGATCGGGCCGCCGGGCTCGAAGGGCCCGGGCCAGTTCGACCCCGCCGAGTCTCGGCATCAGCACGTCGGTCACCACCACATCGATGTCCGACAACCGATGGCCGAACCCTTCGAGTGCCGCCGCCCCATCGGGGGCCTCGAGGACCTGATAGCCGAGGTTGCTCAAGATCCGCACGGCCACCGACCGCACCGAGGCCTCATCCTCCACCACGAGCACCACCTCGGAGCCTCGGGGTGCCGGGTCCGTCACCCGCGCCGGTTCCTCGACGACGACGCCCACCGGGAGCCATACTTCGAAGCGACTGCCCTTGCCCAGTTCCGACTCGACTCCGATGGCGCCGCCGTGCTGGGTCGCGATGCCGTAGCACACGGCAAGGCTGAGCCCGGTTCCCCGGGAAACCTCCTTGGTCGTGAAGAACGGCTCGAACAACCGGGCCTTGACCTCGGCCGACATGCCGACCCCCTCGTCCGCCACCTCGATCCGAACATAGTCACCGGGGAGGAGCTCGGTGCTGCCCACTTGCTGCACCGCGGCGAGGGCGACGTTGGCGGCCCGGATCGTGACTCGGCCGCCGGTCGGCATGGCATCCCGGGCATTCATCATCAGGTTGATGATCAGCTGGTCGACTTGGGCCCGATCGGCACTGACCGGTGCCAGATCGGCCGCCAGCTCGATGGCCAGCTTCACCTGGTCGCCGCCGAGCCGATGGAGGAATCGTTCGAGATCGGCGATCACCTCGGGCAGCAGGATGGCCGAGCGCTGGGCTTGCTGGCGGCGGGCAAACACGAGCAGTTGCTTGGTGACCAGCGCCGCCCGCTCGCCGGCTTGGCGAATTTGTTGGAGGTCGGCCAGGATGTCGGGGCGATCGTGGGCCGCGGCCTCGGCCAGTTCGGCAAACCCGAGCACCCCGGTCATCATGTTGTTGATTTCGTGAGCCACGCCACCCGCCAAGCGCCCGATGCTCTCGAGCTTTTGGGACTGGAGCAACTGGTGCTCGAGCCGCTTCCGCTCGGCCAACTCCTCGGCGAGCTGGGCGGTCCGCTGTTCAACCCGAAGTTCGAGGTTGGCCCGGGCGGCGATCAGGTCGCGGGTTCGATCGTCGACCTGGTCGCTCAACTCTCGCTCGCGGACTTGCATCTGGCGGACTCGCATCCGATTGAACGCAACGCCAGCAAGCCCAAGCCCGAGCACCACCAGAGGAAGGAACCACGGCCGGTCGAACACTTTGGTGGCGACACCGAAACTGAATCCGACCTCGGTCGGGTTCCAGTGCCCGTCCTCGTTCGCGGCCCGAACCACAAACCGGTAGTTGCCACCCTCGAGCGGCCCGTAGGACGCCGTGCGCTTGTCGCCGGCCTCGACCCAGTCACGATCGACACCAATCAGCCGATATTGAATCCTGACCCGGGCCGGCACCAGCGCTTCGGTGGCGGTGAAGGCCACCTCGAGCCGGTCAACCCGGGGAGGAAGCGAGAGGGGAATCGCGGGGTCACGAACGACGCCGTCGACCACGACCCTCTCGATCAGGACCCGAGGCGGCAGTGAGTCAGCCCTGAGTTGATCGGGATCGACCCGGACCACGCCGGCGTAGCTCGGAAGCCAGAGCCGTCCGTCGGGATCTTTGAACAGGGTTGACTGGTAGGCCCCGTTGAACTCGGTCGTCGGCAGCCCGTCGTTCCGATCGAAGCTCCGGATCGCGATCGCACTACCGGTGCCGTCCGCCGCGGCCTCAAGCTCGGCCCGGGACGCCCGAAGCAGCCCATAGCTCGAGGTCATCCAGAGATAGCCAAGGTCGTCCGCCACGATCCCGAGCGTCTCGGTACCGAGCCGGTGATCCCGGCGCCCCAGCTGGCTGATCCGGCCATGCCGGAGAACGAAGAGTCCGCTGTCAACCGTAGCGATCCAAAGATTCGGCCCATCCGGCAAGAGGGCGAAAACCCCGAGATCCACCAGCCCCTCGGCCACGCCAAACCTCCGGGCCGAATCACCCTCGACGATGGTGAGCCCGGGCCGGCCGAGTAGCAACCGGCCGGCACTGTCCTCGACCATGACCCGAGGGCCCGGCCCCAACGGCAGCCCAAGCCGAGCCGACATCGGCAGAGCGGCCCCACCGGTGGATCGGTAGAGACCGGTCGCGGTCGAGAACCAGAGTGCCCCAAGGTGGTCCTCGAAGATGGCTAACACCGGTCCGTCGGGAAGCCGGAGCCCCGCCGTCAGGTCCTGAACCCCGCGCGCCGAATGGCGAACGATCCGCCGCGATTCCTCCGCGACGAGGAGCGACCCATCGCGAGTCGGCCAGGCCGGAATCGACCCGGAGTCCGGTTCGGTCGATCGAACGACCGGCGTGAATTTCCCGCCCGTGAATTGATGGACGCTGCCGTCGAACGCGGTGGCCCAAACCGAGCGGCCCCTGCCAAGAACAGCCCAGATCGATTCTTCCGGCAGCCCTTGTTCGGCGCCGAAGGTGGCGAAGGCGGTCCGCTGGAACCGATCCATGCCGGCCCCAGATCCGGCCCATACCCGTTCGCGAGAATCAACGAAGAGGCTGAAGATCTGCCGGGAACTCAAGCCCTTGCTGACCCCGAAACGACTCAACGACGTGCCATCCCAGGTCATCACGCCGCCGGTCGCGGTTCCGGCCCAGACGAGTCCTTCCCCGGTAGTGACCACCGCCAAGACCGGATGGGCCGACTGCTTGTCCCCAGTCGGAATCAGCGCCGCCAGGGCCGGGTGACCGGCGGAATCGATTCGAACCGAGCGAAGGCCATCACGGGTCCCGACCCAAAGGCCGCCCCGTCGGTCATCCGCGATGGCCAGCACGGCCTGGCCAAGCCGTGCCTCTTGGTCCGGAAAGAGGGCGGCCGAATCGGCGCTGACCACGCCGAACTGGCCCGGCCCGCCGAACCAAATTCGGCCGGCGGCATCCATACCTAACGCGTGGATGCCTTCGCCAGTGGTGCCGCGAATCCGCCGAAACCCGGCCCCGTCGGAACGGTAAAGCGCGGTGGCGGTACCGACCCAGATTCGGCCCAGCCGATCCTCCAGCAACGACAGGATGGCCTCGGTTGGAAGGGTCGGGTTCGGCACTGGTTTGGCCGCGCCCAGCTCGATTCGGAAGAGGCCCAGCGTAGTGCCGACCCAAAGCCGGCCCCGGTGATCGGCCGCCAGGCTGTTGATCCATTCCGAGGCCATCGCGCCGCTGCCGGCAGGGGCCCACAATTGGAATCGGAGCCCGTCATAGCGAACCAGGCCCCGGCGGGTGCCGAGCCAGAGGTAGCCGTCGGGAGTCTGGGCCAACGCATTGACCTGGGTTTCCGGCAACCCGTCATCCCGGTCAATAACCCGGTGGAAATAGGACTCGAACGAGCTGGCCTGACCGAAAAGAGCGGTCACTGGGCCGGCGCCAACAAGCGCAAGTCCAATGAAAACAATCGTTTGCAGTCGGTTGCTGCAAGCTCGCAACGGATAATCCTTGGCCAAGTGCTCACCCTGCTACGGGGCCAGAAGCCCCTAGGGTAAGTCCACCATCCCAACCGAAAGGGCAACTTCCGGACCTCGGTACCAGAAACGGCTGCAGTTGCCGGGTCGGGCCGGAGCGGCGATCTTGGCGGGCCGTGTCTTCTCAATCACGCGAAGGGTGACCGATGTCCATTTACGACTATTCCGCCAAGACGATTGACGGGAAGGAACGTGCGCTGGCCGATTTCCGGGGCCAAGTCCTGTTGATCGTCAATGTGGCGAGCAAATGTGGGTTCACACCCCAGTACAAGGAGCTCGAGGCGTTGCACCGGCGGTTGAAGGACCGAAAATTCTCGGTGCTCGGTTTCCCGTGTGATCAATTCGCCCATCAGGAGCCGGGAACTGAGGTCGAGATCATGCGGTTCTGCGGGACCACGTACGATGTGACGTTCCCGATGTTCGCCAAGATCGACGTCAACGGCGACCACGCCCACCCGCTCTACCAGTATCTGAAGTCAGCCCAGAAGGGCATCCTTGGGACTGAATCGATCAAGTGGAACTTCACCAAGTTCCTGGTCGACGCGGACGGCACCGTGCTGGAGCGTTATGCGTCCAAGCAGACGCCGGAGGATATCGAGGCGGACATCACGCCCCTGCTCCGCTAGTCTCGGCCCACGCCGAGGGCATCGGCGACCCGGTTGATGTAGTTGAACCAGGAGGCGATCAGGGTGATTTGGAGGATCCCGCGATCGTCGAAGCCGACGGCCCGGAGCCGCTCGTGGTGCGAGGGCGTCACCTGGGTGGCATCCTTGGTAACCTGGATGACGTAGTCGACCATCACCCGCTCGGCATCGGTCAACGGCGCCGTGGTATGGTCGGCCGTGACCGCGGCGATCAGCCGTTCATCCAGCGTAACCCGACGCAGAAACTCTGCGTGAGAGTCAATTCAATATCGACATCGGTTGGTAACGGACACCATCGTCGCGATCAACTCGTGGTGCCGGCGGCTGAGCGGCAGCTCGGGGTCCATCAAGGCCCCGAAGGTCGAGAAGGCGTGCTTCAATGCGTTCGGGATCAGGCTGTGCGAGGCGACAATGCCCGACGTTCCGCCTCCGGCCGGATGGACCGGGCGGTTGTACTCGGCGGGGTAGAGGCCCATTTGGTCTTCGACGGCGCGGCGGAGGGCGTCGCTTGCTTCGGTCATTGGTACTTGGGAGATCCACATTCTCGGCACTCGGCACTCGGCACTCGGCGCTCGGCACTCGGCGCCGGGTTCGGTTAGGGGATGGGTCGTTGGGCGGGGACGATGATGTGGCCGATGCCTAGTTGGGTGGCGCGGGTGTTGATTTCGGCTAGGTCGCGGTCGATGAGGAGGCGGAGTTCGGCGAGATGGCGGTCGAGTTCCTTGCGTTGGTCGGCGGAGACTTCCTTCATGCCTTGGGTCGGGGCGCCGTCGCCTTCGATGGACCAGATGTAGACGGGGACCAGGCGCGAGTAGAGGCGGGCGCCGCCGCGCTGGGCCAGAATGTCGTAGGTCACCTCGGCGGCGGGGTTGTGGATTCGGGCCTCGAGGGAGTCGAACTTGGCCACCAGGGCGCCGGCAAGGCCGATCAGGTCCTTGGCGGCGGCGTTGGTGCCGAGGGCTGTGTTCCGGTCCTTGAGCTGGGTCCGGAGGTCTTGGAGCTGGTTGACGGCGTCGGCCATTCGATTCAGGGCGTCACGGAGCTCGTTGCCGAACGCCAACTGGGCGGCGCGATCGGCGGCGCTGACCTTGACCCGCGGATCGGCGCGAAAGGTGATCGAAGTGGTTTCGGTCGCGCCATTCGCCGTGAGGCGGGCGGTGTAGCGGCCGGGCGGAGCCCCCGGACGCGCGGCGGGGTCGCCGGTGTCGACTTTGCCGCCCCGGATTCGGCGGGCCCCTTCCATTGACAAGTCCCAGGCCACCCGATGAAGGCCGGCACCGGCCTCGAGTTCTGGCTTGGGCGTGGATTCGTATTCGCTGTGATTGTCGTTGGGCTTGGGCACGCTGCTCATCGACCGGATCACGAGGCCCCGGTCGTCGAGGATCTCGAGGGTGACCGGGGCTTTGGCCTCGTCCTTCTGATGATACGTGAGGACGACGCCGGCCGGTGGGTTCTGGCCGGCCTGCCGTTCGCCGGTTCCGCCTCGCCGGCGCCAGGCCGTGCCGGCCACCGGCTGGAACAGGTGTAACGGCTGGGCCGCGACCGCGTCGCTCCACTCCCGAATCGGCGTGAGGTCATCGAGGATCCAAATGCCCCGCCCGTGGGTGCCGAGGACGAGGTCGTCGTTCTTGACGATCAAATCGGCCACTTGCACGGTGGGCAGGTTGAGACGAAGAGGCCGCCAGGTGGCGCCGTCGTCCCACGAGACCATGACTCCCTTCTCGGTGCCGAGGTAGAGCAATCCTCGCTTGACGGGATCTTCGCGGACCGAGTGGAGAAACAGATCGCGCGGGAGCGAACCATCGAGCCGCTTCCAGGTCGCGCCGTAGTCGGAGGTCCGGAAGAGATAGGGGGCGTTGTCACCCAAGCGGTAGTTCTTGACGACCACATAGGCGGTGGCCGGATCGTGCGGGGAGGGTTCGATGATGCTGACCGTGCCCCATTCCGGGAATCCGGGCATCGCGGCGGTCACGTTCTTCCAGGTCGTGCCACCGTCGCGGGTCAGGTGCACCAACCCGTCATCGCTCCCGGTCCAGATCAGCCCTTTTTGCTTTGGGGACTCGGCCACCGCGAAGATGGTCGAATAGAACTCGACTCCGGTATTGTCGCCGGTAATCGGCCCGCCGGCCCATTGCTGCTTCGACTTATCGTTCCGGGTCAGGTCGCCGCTGATGGCCGTCCAGGACTGGCCCCCGTCGACCGTCTTGAAGAGCACCTGCGCGGCGTGATAGATGACGTTCGGATCGTGGGGTGACGCTGCAATCGGTGCCGTCCATTGGAACCGGTACTTGAAATCGGCCGGGCCGTGCCCGCTGGGATTCTCGGGATAGGCCGAGACGTTCCGCGATTGTCCGGTCTTGTGGTCGTAGTAGGTGATGATGCCGAGGTATTCGCCGGCAATGACGATATTCGGATCATCAGCCTTCGACACGATGTGACCGGCCTCGCCGCCACCGACATCGTGCCAGAGGCTGGCGCCGATGCCGCCTCGGCTCAAACTATTGCTAGGCCCCTGCGCGGTGCCGAGGTCCTGTTCGGCGCAGGCCACGTGGTAGGGATCGCGATTGTCGGCGGCAATGTGATAGCATTGGCCAATCGGGAGCCGAACCGCGAGCCACGAACCGCCGCCGTTCACCGTGATGGCGGTTCCGCCGTCATTGGCAACGATCATCCGTTTCGGATTCGTCGGGTCGAACCAGAGATCGTGGTTGTCGCCGTGGGGAATACTGTCGACCAACGTGAGGGTCTTGCCGCCATCGATGGTCTTGACCATCGGCACCTGCGGGAACCAGACCTCGTCGGGATTCTTCGGATTGACCGTCAGGGTCGAGTAGTACCAGGCCCGTTGCCGAACCAGACGGGACGCGCTGATCCTGGTCCACGACTCACCCCCGTTGTCCGAACGGAAGAGCCCACCGCTATCGGCCTCGATCAGGGCGTAGACCCGGCGGCCGTCCGACGGGGCCACCGCCACGCCGACCTTGCCCCAGGTCCCGGTCGGCAGCCCGGTCCCGGTCAGCTGTTTCCAGGTATCGCCGCCGTCCCGTGACTGATAGAGACCGCTCCCGGGGCCGCCACTCGTCAAATCCCAGGGGTAACGGCGCATCTCCCAAAAACCGGCATAGACGATGTTCGGATTACTCGGATCGATCGCCACGTCGGACGCCCCAGCCCGGTCGTCTTTCTTGAGCACCTGCCGCCAGGTCTTGCCACCGTCTTGGGTCCGATAGACCCCCCGCTCCGGGTTCGCGGCGAAGGCCCGGCCCAACACCGCGGCGAACGCGATCTCGGCATTGCGGGGATGGACTGCCATGGTGCCGATCTGGCCCTCTTGCTTCCAAACATGGGTCCAAGTCTTGCCGGCATCGACCGACGTGTAGATCCCGTTGCCCGGGGTCGTGTTTCCGCGGACGTTCGCCTCACCGGAGCCGACGTAAATCACATTCGGATCGCTCGGCGCCACCGCGAGCGATCCGATCGACGCGACCGACTGATCGTCGAAGATCGGCAGCCAAGTGATCCCGCCGTCGGTCGACTTCCACACGCCACCCGACGCCGTGGCCATGTAATAGGTCGTCGGATCGCCCGGCACTCCGGCCGCCCGCGAAGCCCGACCGCCGTCGAACGGACCAACCAACCGGAACTTGAGGTTCTTGAGCCCCGCCGGCTGCTCCAGCGCTACCACCGGCGCAACCGGCGCCGCCGCCCGGCGGGCCTGCCCCGCCACCGCGAGCGGCCACAGAATCAGCGCAAGAAAAAGAAAACCTCGCAATTGATCACCCCACTTCGTTGAGTGCCGAGCGCCGAGTGCCGAGCGCCGAGTGCCGAGCGCCGAGTGCCGAGTGCCGAGTGCCGAGCTCCTAAGTACCGGCCGCGTCAAACAGGTAGCCCCGCCTTCGGCCTTGAGCGACAGTTCCCGGCCCCGATAGGTCGAGACCGTGCATCCCGCGGCTTCGAGCCGACCTTGAGTGACTGGATTGTCCTCGAGCATCAGGCACTGCCGCGGCCCGAGGGCCAGGACGTTGGTGCCCATGGTGAGGAATTCAGATTCGGGCACCTCGACCAGCCGGATGCCCCGGTGTTCGAGCAGCTGGACGAACGACACCGGCAACAGCCCCGGGTAGGCAACGGCCAGGTCTCGGTCCACCATGCTGATCATCGACATCAGGTGGAGGCAGGCGTCCGGGCCGTGGTAATACGGCAGCTCGACGGGGACGATCTCGACCCCCGGGCCCAGCGCGCGGGTGAGAGCAGCGACCCCCTCGTAGTTGGTCCGAAACCCGATCCCCGCCGCCAGGGTTTGCTCGTCGATCCACATCAGGTCACCCGACTCGGCCAGGGCGTCACCGTCGAGTTTGGCGACCGTCGGCACGCCGGCTTTGGCCAAGGTCCGGCCCAGCGCGTCCTCTTCGCCCCGCCGGAGTGGCTTGCCCATCCGCAGCAGAATGGCGCCGGCGTCGGTGACCAGGACTGGATCGTGGCAGAAGATCGCGTCGGCGTGGTCGGCCAAGGGCTCGTCGTGCCAGATGATCTCGGCGCCGGATTTCATCAGGGTTTCGACAAAGGCCTGATGTTCGCCGCAGGCCGCCACGATCGCGGGTTGCGCGGTGTAGTGCCATCGGGCGGGATCGGCCGCGCCGAAGGCGTGGTCCGGCCGCCGGACCACGACCCGTTTCAGGGGCCCCCACATGGTCTGGCCCCCGAAGGTCTGCGCCATCCGGCTACTTCCCGAGCAGGGCTTCGGCCCGGACGTAGAGGAACCGGCCGTTGAATCCAAACGGCGAGGCGCCCGGATAGGGGAAGATGCCGTAACCGTTGTTGATACTATTGAGCCCGGGGAAGGTGTCGAACAAGTTCCGGACCCCGATCGACCAATTCACTTGGCCGAACTGACGGCCGATTTCGGCATCGATGAGCATCTTCTCCGAAAAGGTCTGATCGCAATCGTCGCAGAGGCCCGGGGCGGAGGAATACTTGCCGTAGACCGACGACCGGAGCAGCGAGTGGAATCGTTCCCGGGTGTAGTTGGCGGTGAGGGTGCCGCGCCAGTTCGGCCGTTCCCGCTCGATCTGGATCTTGGTGAACTTATCGACCAGCTCGGCGCCGGTGCCCTTCAGTTGAGTCGGGAGTGGCCGTTGCCGGACGATCTGATTCTTGGTGTAGTTGAACCCGCCGTTGAACGTCAGCGCGCCAGCGGCTCCGACCGGGGTGCGGACGTTGCCGGTCAGGTCGATCCCTTTGGTTCGGGTATCGACGATGTTGGTGAAGTATTGCGCCGCCGATACTGCCTGGCCCGCCGCCTTGAGGATCTTTTCGACGCTGTCGCCGCCGATGAACCCGGTCAGCAGGATCCGGTCATCGAGATTGATCAAATAGACATCGGCGGTGAAGGTCACCTGGTCGCTCGGGCTCCAGGCCATCCCGCCGCTCAGGTTCAGGGCCGTTTCGGCTTTGAGGGGCTTGGCACCTAACGCCTTGGCCGCCGGATCGGTGACCGCGAAAATCCCACTTTCGAACGGGACCTGTCTCCCGGTCGCCGGATCGAAGCGGAAGTTGGTGATCCGGCTCCCGAAGTAGTTCTGCGCCAGCGACGGCGCCCGGAAGCCGGTGCTCAGAGCGGCCCGGAACACCACTTGCGGGGAGGGCTGGAACCGGAGCGCCGCCTTGCCGCTGACCTTCGAGCCGAAGTCGCTGTAGTTCTCGAACCGGGCCGCCGCGGTGACCAGGAGTTGCTTGCTCAGGTTGGTTTCGAGATCGAGGTACCCGCCACCGTTGCCCCGGGACCGATCGGTCGCCGTGGACGGCCGGAAGCCACCGAAGACCTGGGAACCGCCCGGCGCCACTTCGCCGTACCGGTTCAGGTTGCCGCCCTGAATCCAGGAGCCTTTCTCGCCGGCAATGAGGGTGAACGACTCCCGGCGATAGGCGAGGCCGGCGGCCACGTTGAGCTTGTTGGGCAGGCCAATCTCGACCTGCTTGTTCAGATTGAGCGTCGTGCTGAGCTCGTTGGCCCGAAGGCCGCCCGCATAAAAACTGGTGGCATTCGGAATATTGGGATCGTCGGCATTCCCGAAGATCCCGTCGAGTCCGGGCGCGCAGGGACGGTCGAGGCAGGGGTCGAGGGAGACATTGAGCGTGTGATTGAGATTGTAGTCGAAGCTGCTCCGCCCGAATGCCGCGCCGAGGTCGTAGCCCCATCCGCCCGTCGTACCCCGGAAGCCGCTGGCCGCCGAGATGTCGATCACGTCGGGCCGGAATTCCGGCAAGAAGCCGTTCTTGTAGATAGTCGGCCAGTTCCGGTCGGAAATCGGCTGCCGAAAGAACCCGTTGCCGGTGCCGATGCGATAGGTATAGCCGCCAAACGAGTAGAACTCCGCGCTCCCCGAGGCATTGATCGGCAGCCGGAGATTGACGAACGTCATCAGATCTTTCGCCAAGCCGTCACCCACATGATGGTTCGGCTGGCCGACGGCGTTGTTCTTCTTAGTGATCACGCCATTGGCATCGACTTCGTCGGCATCGCCGGGAACGTACTGATCGGCGGCTTCGGCCCAGGCCCGGTTGGTCGGCTCCCGGTAGCGGTACTCGGCAAACACCCCGAGCGAGCCACGGCCGAGCTTGAACCCCCAGCCGGCGTTGATGTTCGCCGTGGTCCCGTCGTCCGGGAAGTTCTTCCCGACTACATAGCGGCCAATGTCGGAATTGATGAACGGGGTGAAGACCCCGTCCTTGATGACCAAGTTGACGACGCCGGCAATGGCATCGGATCCGTACTGGGCCGAGGCGCCGTCGCGGAGGACCTCAATCCGGTCGATGGCGCTGGCCGGGAGGGCGTTCATATCGACCCCCGTCGAGCCGGCGGGCATGCCGAAGGCAAAGGTGTGGACCAAGGCCGTCCGATGCCGTCGCAGCCCATTGACCAGCACCAAGGTGTGATCGGGCGAGAGACCCCGCATTGTGAACGGCCGGACGATATCGTCGGCGTCGGTAACGCTTTGCCGGGGGAAGTTGACCGAGGGCGAGACCGCTTGGAGGATCGCGCCCAACTCGCTGGTGCCCTGCTTGGTGATGACTTCGGCCGGGAAGACATCCACCGGAACGGCCAGCTCATCGGCCGCGGTGTGTCGGGCTCGCGATCCAACCACCACGTCGATCGGGGCCAACTGGACCGGCGACTTAGAGACGGTCAGGTCAAGGTCGAGGGTGGCATTGGCGGCCACGGTCACGGCAACCGTCGTGGGCCGGTATCCGATGACTCGGGCCCGCACCGTCTGGGCACCGACCGGAACGCCGCGAACCGAGTATCGGCCATCGGCCGCCGAGGTGACGCGAAGCGCTGTCCGGTCGACGGAGATGATCGCGCCGTTCACGCCGACCCCGAGGGAATCGACGACCTTGCCGCGAATCAGACCGGTCTGGGCCACCAGAGCCGGCCCGACACCGAGCCACAGAACCCCTGCCACCCCAAGAATTCGCCTCGTCACGCTCATCGTTTGACTCCCTCGTTTCGAACGATTGATCCACCCCGGATAACGATATACGCCGCTATCGGTACCATAGCCGATTCTGACCCCGGCCGCTACCGCTTTCCGGAACGCCGCCCGCTGCGAGTCGGTCGTCTCATCGTTCTTCCGGTGGGTCTCCTCCGGCCCCCTTTGGCCAGGTGCGGCACCTGGACCCTGCCCCGAGCCGCCTGGATATCGTATCTTGCCACTCCACATGGCCGAATCTTCCGACCGAATGAGAATGGTGGAGCAGACGTGGCGCCCCATCGCCCGCCTGACGCTCTACTACGCCGTCCTGATCGCCATCTATCTCGGGTTGGTCTGGTTGAGCCCGTGGATGGCCGACCACCTCTCGGGGGTTCCCCGGCCGGCCAGCACCGCGACCGGGATCGATCTCCGAGTTGAGCCCAACCGGGACACGCCGGCTGAAGCCGCCGTGACGGCGTTGCTGACGATGGCGTCCGCGTTGCTCGTGACGCTACCGGTCATTTGGGTTTACACGTTCGCCCGCCAGAAACGGGGTTTCCAGCAGTCGCTGGCCCAAACCCTGGTGTTTCTCCCGGTCGTGGTGGCGATCGTCGTGGTGCTGGTCAAACACAGCGTGCCACTGGCCTTTTCGCTTGGCGGCATTGTCGGCGCCGTGGCGTTTCGGCATCGGCTCGAAGACACCAAGGATGCCGTCTACGTCTTCGTTGTTATCGCGCTCGGATTGGCGGTTGGGGTCCAGGCCTACTCAGTGGCTTTGGCCGCCTCCGCCTTCTACAACCTGGTGGCGCTCGGACTGTGGGCCACCGATTTTGCCCGGGCCCCGGCGCCGCTCGCTTCCGAGATCGCCCATAAACGGGTCCAACTGGCGAAGGACCTAAGTCCCGACCGGCGGACCGGGGAGTACGTCGCGCAACTCGACCAGCACCTGCTCCAGTCGATGACCTCCGACCAGCTGAAGGCGTTGGCCGACAAGGCAATGCAGCGCAACCAAAACCTCACGAAGAATTTCCCGGCGGCCCCACCCCCCGAATCAAGGGAAGTGGCCATGATCGTCGTGGCCGCCGGGGCAGGCTTGGTCCCCGATCTTCGCCGGCTAATGGACACCACCCTCGAACAAGACGCGAAGCAGTGGCGCTTCGAGGGCGAAGTCGCCCAACCCGATGGATCGGTCGGACTCCGCTACCAAGTCCGGTGCCGCAAACGGTTCCCCGCGCCGGTGCTGGCCGACTCGCTCCGCCGGGCGGCCGGCTCGCTCGCCCAAGACGTCATTCTCCAGTGAAGCCGAGCGATCCCGGCGTCATGATGGCCCGGCTCGCCGCAGCGATCGAAGGCCGCTACCGGATCGAGAAGGAAGCGGGACGGGGCGCGATGGCCCGGGTCTACCAAGCCGTCGAGGTTCTGACCGGACGGCAGGTCGCGATCAAGCTCCTCCCGCCCGAAGCGGCGACCACCACGAACGCCGAACGATTCCAGCGGGAAATCTCCGTCACCAAGACGCTCGATCACCCCAACATTCTCGCGCTGATCGACTCCGGTACGGGCGACGGGCTCTATTGGTACGTGATGCCGTTCGTCGCCGGCGAGACGGTTCGGGAAGCGCTGGTTACCCGCGGCTTGATGGCCATCCCGGACGCGCTCCAGATCGTGGCTCAGGTCGGCAGCGCCCTGACCTACGCCCACGGCAAGGGCATCGTCCACCGAGATCTCAAACCCGAGAATATCATGATCTCCGAGGGACGCGCCCTGGTGGTCGACTTCGGATTGGCTCGGGCCCTCGACGTCCAGAGCAATCTCACCGGCACCGGGATGCCGCTTGGGACCCCCGCGTACATGAGCCCCGAGCAGATCACCGGTGCCGCCGAGGCCGACCCTCGAGCCGATCTCTACAGCTTTGCATGTGTCGGGTACGAGATGCTGACCGGGCGGCCGCCGTTCGTCGGCACCACCGTGCTGCAACTGCTCCAAGGCCACCTGGGCCAAGTGCCCGATCCGCCCAGTCGCCATCGGCAGGAGCTTGGCCCGGCGATCGACGCGGCCCTCCTCAAGGCGCTCGAAAAGCGCCCGGAGGCTCGGCAGGCGTCGGTCGATCGGTTTCTGGCCGACCTCGGTATCGGCAGCCCGGCCCCGGCCGACCCAGCGCCGGCGGCTCCCCCCGCGGCCCGCCAGGGCGCTGGACTGTTCGGACGGTTGTTCGGCAAGCGATAGCCCGGCTCCGATGACTCGTATCGTCGTCCTCGTCACCCTCGCGGTCGCGATCGGCTGTGGCCGGGGCGCCGAGATTCTCTGGGACCGCTACGGCGTTCCCCACATCTACGGTGGCTCCTCCGATCAGGTCTTCGAGGCATTCGGGTGGGCTCAAGCCCAAAGTCACGGCGACCTCCTCCTTCACATGTATGGTCAATCCCGGGGGCGGGCCGCCGAGTACTGGGGGCCGGCGCATCTGGCGAGTGACCGCTGGATTCGGACCCTCGGCGGCCCTCGATTGGCCGCGGAGTGGTACCCGCGCCTCTCTCCAACAATGCGTCACGCGGTCGACGCCTTTGCCCGCGGCGTCAACCGGTATGTCGAACTCCACCGAGACCAGATTGCCGACAGCGTCGAGGTCGTGGCACCGATCTCCGGTCTCGATGTGGTGACCCACGCCATTCGGGCGGTTCACTTCACGTTTCTCGCCCGCCAAGATCAGGTCCCCTCGCTCGGGTCGAACATGTGGGCCGTGGGGCCGAGCCGATCGGCCAGCGGACACCCGATGCTGGTAATGAACCCGCACCTGGCCTGGGCCGATCCGTTCGTCTGGTATGAGGCCCATCTCGTGGCCCCGGACCGGGAGGTGTACGGCATTACCTGGGTCGGGTTACCGGTGCCGGTCCTGGCATTCAATCGGACGATGGGCTGGTCGCACACCAGCAACGGCACCTCACTCGACGGCACCGACATCTATCGCCTGGTGAAGGCCGCAGGAGGCTACCGGTACGACGGAGCGGTCCGGCCGTTTGAGACCGGGTCCGAGCCAATCGGCGTTAGGCTGGCGGACGGCACCCTTCGGGTCGATACCCTGATCGTGAAGCGGTCGGTCCAGGGCCCGGTCATCGCCGAGAACGACAGCGCGGCCTTCGCGATTCGGCTGACGGCGCTCGATCGTCCCGGAATGCTCGAGCAATGGTGGGACATGGCCAAGGCCCGGGACTTTGCCGAGTTCGAACCGGTGGTCAAGCGACTCGACCTCCCGGCGTTCAACCTGATGTCGGCCGGACGCGACGGGCACATCTACTACTTCATGGGTGGACGAACCCCGCGCCGCCCCCATGGCGACCGGGCCTACTGGAGCGGCCCGGTCCCGGGCGACAGCAGTTCGACCCTGTGGACTGAGGCCCTGTCATACGATTCGGTGCCCCACCTCCTCGATCCGCCGACCGGGTGGCTCCAGAATACCAACGACGCGCCCTGGTCGAGTACCTATCCGATGGCGCTCGATCCGAAACGGTATCCGTCGTACGTCGCCCCAGTGTCGATGTCGATCCGCAACCGGTGGTCGATCCAGTTGATGCGCGCCGATTCGAGCTTCACGTTCGAAGAACTCATTGCCCTCAAACACTCAACCCGCATCCCGCTCGCCGATTGGGTTGTTCCCGAGTTAGCCCAACTCGCACGCGCGAAAGGCTCGAGCCTTGCCCGGCGGGCGGCCACGCTGCTCGCGGGCTGGGATCGCCAAGCGCTGCCGCAAAGCCGGGGCGCGGTCCTGTTCGTCGAGTTCGTTAAGCGGTGGGCGCCACCGGGCCGGCGACCTTCCGTGTTCCGGGTGCCGTGGACCTTCGACGCTCCGCTGGAAACCCCCCGCGGGATTGCCGACGAATCGGCAGCGCTCGCGGCCCTCACCGAGGCGGCAGCCCACGTCGAGCACCAGTTTGGCGCGCTCGACGTGCCCTGGGGAGACGTCTATCGAATCCGGTGGGATGGGAAGGACCTTCCCGCCCAGGGAACCTGGGGCGAGCCCCTTGGCGGCGTTCGGGTGGCCGGCTACACCCCAGACTCGGACGGAAAAATGCGGGTCACCAGCGGCGATGGTTTCTACGCGGTCATCGAGTTCGGCGACTCGGTCCACGCCAAGGTGCTGATGGCCTACGGGAATTCGAGCCAGCCGGGATCGCCGCACCGGGGTGACCAGATCGAGCTCTATGCCCGGGGTGCCATGCGGGAAGCTTGGCTCGACCGGAAGACGGTGGAGGCCAACCTGGAAAACCGGGAGATGATCCCACGATAGAACGTCGATTCGGCACCGGGCTCGTGGCCGCCGCCCTTACGGCCGGGTGCATCGCCTTTGCCGCGAAGGGACCGCCCCGCTCCGTCCCGGCCACGGCGGTCGATTCGGTATTCTCAGCGGACCGGGCCATGCGCCACGTTCGGGCGATATCCAAGCACCCCCATCCGCCCGGCACGGCCGAACATGCCCGGGTTCGCGACTATGTCGCCGCCGAGCTCACTGCCTTGGGCATCGCGCCGGAAGTTCAGCGCACCACCGCGGTCGGGACCCGGTTCCAGGAAGCGGGCCGGGTCGAAAACGTCATGGCCCGCCTCCCAGGCACCACCCCCGGCGGGCCCGCGATCCTCTTGGCCGCCCACTACGACGGCGTTGGCGCCTCGCCCGCCGCCAGCGATGACGCCTCGGGTTCGTCGGTGCTCCTCGAAACGCTTCGGGCGCTCAAGGCCGGCGCCCCGCTCGACCACGATGTGATCTTTCTCTTCACCGACATCGAAGAGGGCGGCCTCCTCGGCGCCGCGGCCTTCGTGGCGGAGCATCGCTGGGCCAAAGACGTCGGGGTGATGCTCAACTTCGAGGCCCGGGGCACCGGCGGACCGGCCGTCATGTTCCAGACCGGGCCCGGCAACCTCGACCAGATCCGTTTGCTGAGCCGGCTGCCCGACATCACCGCGAGTTCGATCGCGGTCACGGTCTATCGGTTCTTGCCTAACGATACCGACCTGTCGGAGTTCTTTGCCCTCGACAAACCGGCGCTCAATTTTGCCTTCGCCGACGGGGTCGAGCGATACCACACCGCCGAGGACGACGCCGTTCATCTCGATCCCGGCTCGATCCAGCAGGAGGGGGCCGCCGCCCTCGGCTTGGCCCGGGCCTTCGGTCACGGACCACTCCC
>JAYTTT010000411.1:0-4349 GCA_043744895.1 Gemmatimonadota bacterium
CTGATGCATGTACCCGACGCTGAAAATGTGGATCAGGCTCCCGACCCCGGTGATCACCAGCATCATGACCGCCGACAACTGGTCGACTTGCAAGGACAGATTGATCTTCAGGGCACCAGCCCCGATCCAGGCCCAGAGCGGGACGATGATCGGCGCCGCGGGTGGGTGAGTCCAGAGGCCCGCGAAGATTGCGAGCGCGATGCCGAAGGCGGCGAGGAGGACTCCCGGGCCGACGAGCGAGACGACTCGTTTTGCCTGCGGCTTGAGCAGGGCGAGGGCGCCGTTGGCCAGGAACCCAAGGAACGGCAGGGCGATGGTGAGCCAAATCCAGGAAGGATTCATCAGCCCTGCAGGAGGTTGATGTTCTTGAGGTCAACCGACTTGGTGTGTCGGAAGATGGCCAGGATGATCGCGAGCCCGACGGCGGCTTCGGCGGCGGCCACGGTCATCACGAAAAACACCATCACTTGTCCGCCGAATCCGTGGGCCGTCGAGAAGGCGACGAACGACAGATTCACCGCGTTGAGCATCAACTCCACGCACATGAAGAGGACGATCGCGTTGCGACGGGTCAAGACCCCGATGACCCCGATCGAGAACAGGATGGCCGACAGGGCCAGGGAAGGTCCGAGGAGCATCTAGAGCTTCCGCTTTGCGAGGACGACCGCACCGACTGCCGCGGCCAGGAGGAGAATCGAGGTGATCTCGAACGGCACCAGGTAGACCTCGAACATCGGCCGCGCCACGGCGCCGATCGGGTTGCTGAAGGCCGCCGCCGACTGAACTTGGCCGCCGGCCATGATGCTCAGCGGACTTCCCGCGCCGGCCGTCTCGGTCAGGCGAGCCGTGAGGCCGGCCACCGAGGTGCCGCTGACGGTCAGCAGTGCGGCTACCAGAGCGGAGCCGAGGAGCACGGCCACGAGCCGGGTGGGGCCTTTCTTGACGTCGCCCGTTTGGTCTTTCCCGAGGTTGAGCAGCATGATCACGAACATGAACAGGACCATGACCGCGCCGGCGTAGACCAGAATCTGCATGGCCGCGATAAACTGGGCGTTGAGCAGCACATAGATGCCCGCGAGGGCGAACATCGTCGACACCAGCCACAGCGCCGAGGGGACCGGGTTCTTCTGGGTGATGCAGAGGACGGCCGAGATGACCGTGAATACCGCGAGGACGTAGAAGACGATGTCCGTCATCATTGGCCTCGCGGGTCGGCCGGATCCCAGAGGGTCGAGACCTGGTGCGTTTGGGAGGTCAGCCGTTCGAGGTCGTAGACAAACCGATCGCGGCTATACTCGGAGTTCTCGAAGTGGACCCCGACGTGAATGGCCTCCTCCGGACAGACTTCCTGGCAATAGCCGCAGAAGACGCAGCGGAACTCGTCGATCTCGTAAATCAGGGGGTAGCGATTCCCTTCCTCGTCTTCGCCCGCGACCAGCTTGATGCAGTTGGCCGGGCAAATCTGGGGACAGAGCCCGCAGGCGACGCACTTCGAGCGGCCCTGCTCGTCGGCCAACATCCGGTGGGTGCCACGCCACCGGGGCGACAGCGTGTAGGTGCCCCGGTCGTCGGCGGTGCTCCGCTCCTCCGGATACTGCATCGTCACCTTGGTCTGGAACATGTGCTTGAAGGTGAGGACCATGCCCTTGAGAGCCGCGCGGACGTAACTGTTCTCGCGGTCGGGGCGTTTCATGACCTTGACGCCAATCGCCATAGACTCAGCTCTCCGCGTTCGCCGGTGTCCGCCGCTGCCGGTATGAACCGGACAACAGCGTGCCGCGATCGAGGATGAAGAAAACCACGTAACACAGGACGGCGTTGACCCCGAACAAGACCAGCGCCTTGATCTTCGGATCGGTGATTCCGAACATCGACTCGAGCAACCAGATCAGAATGGTGATCAGCATGATGTACGCGAGGGCGAGCGGAATCAGGAACTTCCAGCCCAGGGCCATCAATTGGTCGTAGCGAAACCGGGGCAAGGTCCACCGGATCCACATGAAGAAGAACAGAAAAAAGAAGGTCTTGAGGAACATCGCGAGGCCGGTGACGAGGGTGGCCAGCCCAGTGCCGGTCTCGTCCCACCGCCCTGGCAAGTCCCACCCGCCGAAAAACAGCGTTGCCATCATCGCCGACACCGTCACCATGTTGGCGTACTCGGCGATGAAGAAGAGCGAGAACTTCATCGCGCTGTACTCGGTGTGATAGCCGGCGATGAGCTCGGACTCCGCTTCAGGTAAGTCGAACGGCAACCGGTTCGTCTCGGCGAACCCGGCCACCATGAAAATGAAGAACGAAATCGTCAGGGGCAGGATGAACCAGAGCCCCTGCTGCTGCGCCCGGATGACTTCGCTGAAGGTCGCGTTGCCGGTTATCAGGAGCAGCGGGATCAAGCTCATGCCCATCGCCACTTCATACGAGATCATCTGCGCGCTCGACCGGAGACCTCCGAGCAAGCTGTATTTGCTGTTGGACGACCAGCCGGCCAGCGCAATGCCGTAGACGCCCAGCGAGCTGATGGCGAGGACGAACAGAAATCCGATCGGGAGATCAGCGACCGACATGGCCAGCGAACCGTGGTAGGACACCGCGCCGAGGAGGGGAAGGTTCCAATCGACGTTGACGTTCATCGGCGCGGCCCACGGGATGACCGCGGCCAAACACATCGCCGGAATGAACGCCATGGCCGGCGCAAGGATGAACAAGGCCGTGTTCGCCTCGGCCGGAAAGGTCTCTTCTTTGACGATATTCTTGACGCCGTCGGCCGCGGGCTGGAGCAGGCCGGCCCACCCGACCCGGTTGGGTCCGCGCCGGTTCTGCATCCAGGCCGAGACCTTCCGTTCCATCAAGGTCAGCAGGGCGACGCCCACGATCGTGACAGTGAACACCACCAGCATCTTGATGACAGAGAAAAGCAAGAACCCCTTCAGATCAGGTGTCATCGAGCCGCCCCCGCAGTGGCCGGGGTGACCACCCGCCCGGTGTGCCCCAAGTCGGCGTAGCTCAGCCCGGCCAGCGCCGGAGCCGAACCACCTAACGCCGCAAACGCCTCAGCCGCCGAAGCCGGGGCGGCCCCTCCCCCCGCGACCTGGATCGCCTCGGCGGCAATCCACCAGGCCGGGCGGGCCATTCCGGGCGCCGACTTGGCCTGGAAATACCGCTGGACCCGATGGTCCCGATTGACGTAGGTGCCGTTCTCCTCGGCCATATTGGTCGTCGGCAGCAGCAGCACTGCCCCATGGAGCCGGTCGTCGTCGACCGTGCCGATGACCACCGTATTGGTGCCGAGTCCGGCCACTTCCGCATCGCTCAATTCCGCGTCGAGAACGATCGTCAAGTCAGCCGCCTTGGACGCGGCCAGGCCCGCCTTCCATTCGGACGAGTAACCCGTCAAGCGGGCCCCCGCGAGGTTCGGCACCCGCTCCGCCCGCAGCGCCAAATTGGGAATCCCCGCCAGCGGTGCCTCGGCCCCGGTCGGTACCTTGACCGCCGCCGTCACGGTACACCCATCGACCATCCGCCGCACCCACCCGAGCGACTCCGTCGACGCCCGCCCCGACGCCAAGATCACGACACTCTTCGCCGCCCCCACCAACCCCGCCAATTGCCCCAGCGCCAGATCCCACCCCACCGCCGAGTGCCGAGCCAGCGGCGCCTCGATCCGGTCGCCCCGGTTGAGCCATCGGTAGTCGGCGCGGCCGGTGTCGCAGATGAAGTGGCGATTCACGTCGAGGTTCGGCCGGGGCCGGAGCCTGACGACGATGTCGTCGCGGGTGTCGATCATAGTGTTGCAGCCCTGGCTGCAGCCCGGGCAAATGCTCGCGGTCTTGTCGAGATCCCAGGCCCGGGCCTTATGGAGGAAATCCTTCGAAATCAGGGACCCGACCGGGCAAAGATCGACCACATTGCCCGACCACGGATGGGTCAGTTCATGATCCGGATCGATGCCGATATAGGCCCGGTCGCCGCGTTCGGAGACGTTCAGCACCGGCTCGTCGGCGACGCTCTCCATGAATCGGACGCACCGGGTGCAGAGGATGCAGCGATTCGGGATATAGAGGATGTCGGGTCCGAAGTCTTCGACCGGGTTGAACCGTTTGGCGTAGTCGGCATACCGGGTCTCGGCCCGGCCTTCCTGAAAGACGTAGTCCTGGAGTTCGCATTCGCCGGCCTGATCGCAGATCGGGCAGTCGAGCGGATGGTTGATCAAGAGGAACTCGAGAACCGATTCGCGAGCTTTTTTCGATTTCTCGTTATTGACGTTGATGACGTTGCCTTCGGCGACCGTGGTGACGCAGGCCGGCATTAGTTTCGGGGCCTTTTCGACGTCGACCAGGCACATCCGGCAG
>JAYTTT010000412.1:0-4348 GCA_043744895.1 Gemmatimonadota bacterium
GGCGACACCCGGAGCGCCGGATTCGCGACCGTCCTCGGCTACCCAGCGGAGATCGTCCCAGTCGACAATCCCTATGACCTCGCGAAAGGCGGCACGCTCCGGGTCCGGGTGCTCGTCGATGGCAAACCGGTGGGCGGCCAATACGTGACGTTCGGCGCCCGAACGGCCAGTGGCGGGATCGTCGCTGAGCGGGGCGTTCGGTCGGCTTCCGATGGCGTGGCGGCGATTGCGGTGACCAGTCCCGGGGTCTGGTACGTCAAGTTCATCAACATGCGGAAGTTGCCGACCCAACCGGACGGCGTCACCCACCAGTCGAAGTGGGCCACCCTGACGTTCGGCGCGAAGTAGTTCAGCGCCGCCGCCCAAGGACAAACATCCGGACGTAGTTCGCCACGGTCACCGCCACACCCGCCGCCCAGATCGCGGCGGCTCCAGTGGCGGCGGTGCCGTTGCCAAGGTCGATACCCACCGGCAGGGCCAGCGCGCCCGCGGTAAGCAGACCCCAGGATACCATCATCCAATCGGCCCGCAGCAAGAGGTTCGGATTCCCGGCCCGGGCAAACCCGGGCATGGTCCGAAAGAGGTGCTGGTAGCTCAAGTGCGACACGATCTTGGCCATGACGCCAATGACCAGCATCAGGAGCCAGGCCAGGAGAGCGGTGGTGACCAGGGCCGCCCAGCGGGGAAGGTCGTACGGATCGGTCACCGCCAGGGCTGCGCCCCACACCAGGGCCACCGCGAGGCCGATGAACGCGGTGGCCACATGCCGAAGCGAAGGATCGAGGCCGCGGTTCCGCCGGCCAAACCATCGCCAGCCCAGCTCGAGGATGGCGACGATCGCCGCCGCCACCAACGCCGCGCCGATTCGGGTCACCAGGGGCCGGCCGCCCAGCGCGCCGATCGGGAAGACGACAAGCCCCGCCGTCGCGAGCCCGAGAATCCAATGGAGCCGGCGGCGGTCGTCGCCTTGGGCCAGTAAGAAGGTCGGGACCATCCGGCTTCCGACCCCAACCGCGGTCAGGGTGCCGAAGCCGACAATCCCAAGGAGCAGATGGGCGGCAATGGCCCCTAGCCGGTCGAACCGCCACCAGCCTAACGCCTCGCCGATCCGGGCCAAGGCAATGCCCATCCCGGCGCCGAGGGCCGAGTGCGCGACACTCAAGTAGAGACCCACGAGTTTGCCGTGAATCGACCGGCGCCGGGCCGGGAGGATATTGACCGACACCGCCCCGACTGCCCCGAAGATCAGGATCCAGCCGACCAGTTGGACCCAGCCGAGCCCCGCCCACAATCCGGCTACCAGCGCGACCGTGCCCGACTGTAACAGCCAGAATCCCACGTGACCGAGGCGAACACTCTTGAGAGGAACCTCGAGGCCGCCGGGTACGAACTGGAGAAGGGCGCCGAAGATCGCCGAGGCGAGCACCCCAAGCACGGTGAGGTGGACCAGCGCGAGCACAGCGGGGTCGAGCACCTGGCCGGCGGCAAGGCGGGGCGCCAGCCAGGGGAGGAGGATTGCCGCGACCACAAGCCAGACCAGGGCGGCCGCGAAGTGTTCGCCGGGCAGCCGGAATGGCGGCGGCGTGGCGAGCGGGACCTGCGGCAGTTCGCGGCGGCGGAGTGGCGACGTCACCCTAGTTGGCGCCGTGGTACCGCCGGCCGGCGACCGGGGCCGCAGGTGGCTGCGGCTTCCAGCGCCCCGATTCCACATCCATCCATCGCTGAAAGAGCCGATCGCTGTAGCCCTTGAGAATCGAATCGGCCGAGGCAGGGCCCATGGCTCGAAGGGTTTCGGGATAGAGCCTGGCGTAGGATTGACCGGCCACGCCGACCAGCGCGACGAGCCCGTCATAGGCCGCCCCGAAGTCCTTGGCGGTGAATTCGACGGTGTTGTCGTGATACTCGACCCCCGGCACGCCCTTCATCAGTTCGAGGCTCGCCGGCGGCACCGCCCGGATCGCCGCCCGGAGCGGGCTGGCCAGGGTCATGATCTTGGCCCCGGCACGCTTGGTTACCGCCAGCTTGGCCACGGCTTGCATCTCGGCATGGACCTGGTCGACCGGGCGGGGCAGGGCCGAGTCGGCGGCGACGGCCTGCTTGGTGACGACGTATTGGAGCCACGGCATCGTGGCGAGGTCTTGTTTCAAACGATCGTCACCGGTGACCATGATCATCGGCACCCCGACCCGGCCCCAACTGTAGCCCACGAGCTCCGACTCGGTAATGGTCCGCCCGTTGATCAGGAACTCGATACCTAACGTATAGGTGTGGGAGGCAAAGCCTCGGCTCCCGGTCTTGGCGTGCATCCCGACCGCGACCACGGCATCGTAGACGTCGGGCGCCACCAGGTCGACGTACTGGCGGAACGGCTGGTCTCGAAATACCTGCTTGGCCCGGGGATCGAGCTTGGCCGTGATCACGTCGGGCTCGGGGTTGCCGCTCCCGTGCGCGTCGACCACGTCCACTTGGGTGGCTCCGCCGTCGAACAGGCCGGCGATGACCGCGTTCAAGTCGGCCACCAGATACTCCCGCCCCTCTGGGTAGGCCTCCTGGTGATTGAACCGGAAGGTGGCCGGATAGGTCTGGCCCGCGAGGCCCTCCATATCATGGTACACCAGGACCCGAATCGGGCCTGGCACAGTCGGCGGAACGGGACCGGAAGTCAGGGCTACGAGCGCCAGGAAGATTCGTCGAACCATGATCGGCCAACCCTTCGTCGAAATGAGTTTAGGCGCGCACCCAACCCCGGACCCGATACTCCCACCATCCCAAGAACTCATAGAGCCACTGGCCGAAGGCCCGCGATCGGTCGTCGCCCGCGGCCAGGTGCTCCAGGGCAAAGTCGCGCTCAGGGCTTGGCCGGCAGACCACCTCGAACCCGACCGCCTCGAAGGCGGCACAGGCCCGCCGGGTATGGACCGCCGAGGTCACCACGATGATCCGGCGCCACCGATCCGGCTTGACTAGCTCCGCCATCCGAACGGCTTCGAGGCGGGTATTGCCGACCGGACTCAACACCTGAAGATCGGCCGTAACGCCCGCGGCTCGGAGCACGGCGCGCTGGTCGCGATCCGAATCGATTGGATGCTCGGTGTCCTCAAGCGCGGTGACTCTCGATACCACCAATCGCGGCGCCGCGCCGACGCGATAGAGCCGAGCCCCTTCGAGCAGCCGAGTGGCCGCGGTCGGGCTCAAGGCGCCATCGTCGGTCATTGAGGCCGAGAGCACCACGATGGCGTCGACCGGGGCTGCGGGGAGCGGATCGGTCCGGACCATCCCCCGGGCCAGACTGGCCGGCCATGGCAGCCATTGCACCACTACGAGCCCGGCCATGGCGACCCCCGTCAGTCCGACCGGCCACCGCAGCCGGCCGAACCAGCCCAGTCCGCCGCCAAGGACGGCCATCCCGACCACCGCCTGATAGTTTTGGACGTGGAGGGTATCCTGAAAGCCAAGCTCCGCCAGGGCGAGCCAGGCGCCGGCCAGGAGTAGACTACCGATCGTGAGTCCGAACCACCGCGAAGGCATCGACATTCCCCAAATCTATCGACATCTTTCCGGTCCGGGCGCCCGTAGCTCAGTTGGATAGAGCAACAGCCTTCTAAGCTGTGGGTCGCAGGTTCGATTCCTGCCGGGCGCGTTCATGACGACTCCATCGCCGTACCAGCAAGCCGTTGAATTCCTCAGGGCTCACCGCACCGATTACGACCGGGCGGTCCGCGATTTTGTCTGGCCCCGGCCGGACCGCTTCAACTGGGCCCTCGACCACTTCGACCCGATGGCCGAGGGAAACGACGCCCCGGCGCTCCTCTTCGCGCGCCCCGACGGACTCGGTCCGGCGTCGAGCTTCGCAACCCTCAAGCGCCGGTCCAACCAGGTGGCCAATCTGCTCCGGGACCAGGGCGTCGAGCGGGGCGACCGGATCCTGGTGATGCTCCCTAACGTCACGGCGCTGTGGGAGACGATGCTGGCGGCGTTCAAACTGGGCGTGGTGGTGATCCCCGCCACTCCGCAACTGACCCGAGCCGACCTCGAAGATCGATTTGCTCGCGGGCGGGCCAAGCACGTCGTCACCGACGCCGAAGGGGCCGCCAAGGTCGGCGACTTGGGGCAGGGCGCCGGGGTCCGGATTCTGGTGGGCGCCCTGGCGGCCGGATGGCTGTCCTGGGATCTGGCAGCCGAGCAGTCCGGAACACTCACCGACCCAGGGGTGACCCATGCCACCGACCCGTTGCTCCTCTACTTCACCTCGGGAACGACGGCCAAACCGAAACTGGTGCTCCACAGCCACCAGAGCTACCCGATCGGGCACTTGACCACTGCCTTCTGGATCGGCCTCCAGCCGGGC
>JAYTTT010000413.1:0-17069 GCA_043744895.1 Gemmatimonadota bacterium
CGGCGGCGATCTTGAACGTCCCCGCCGAAGCGACCGGGGCCTTGGAGATCGCCAAGCGAAGCCGGGGCACGCCGCGGATTGCCAACCGGTTGCTGCGCCGGGTCCGAGACTATGCCCAGGTCCGGGCCGATGGCATCATCACGCCCGCGGTGGCGGCGGCCGCGCTGGCCCGGCTCAATGTCGACGAGTTCGGCCTCGACGACATGGATGCCCGGATTCTCTCGACCATCATCGAGAAGTTCGGCGGCGGTCCGGTCGGACTCCAGACGTTAGGCGCCGCCGTCGGCGAGGACAGCGGGACCCTCGAAGAGGTCTACGAACCGTACCTCCTCCAGCAGGGCTTCCTCGAACGAACCCCCCGGGGCCGAGTCGCCACCGCCAATGCCTACAAACGGTTCGGCATCACGCCACCGGCCAACCAGGGGCTGCTGTTTGAGTGAGCCGCGTTACCAGGTCGCGGATTTCGACTACCGCCTCCCGCCCGAGCTGATCGCCCAGACCCCGAGCCCGAGCCGCGGCACCAGTCGGCTTCTCTGGCTTGAGCGCGCCACCGGGGCCCTGACCGATCGGACCTTCTCCGCCATCGCCGACCTCGTCGCCCCCGGTGACCTCCTGGTTCTGAACTCGACCAAGGTCCGCCACGCACGGCTGATCGGACGACGCCCGAGCGGTCGGCCCGCCGAGGTGCTCTTGATTCATCCGGCGGCCGATCAATGCTGGATCGCCATGGGAAAGCCGGGTAGTGCGCTCAAACCTGGCAAACAGATCCTGTTAGGCAGCGGGGCGGCCATTGAGACGGTCGAAGTGCTGGACGGACCCAACCGGCTGGTCCGATTCATCGGGACCACGGCGGAGGAGGCCATGGCGCAGTTTGGATTGCTGCCATTGCCGCCGTACATCGCTCGCGAACCCACGGAAGCCGACGACGACCGCTACCAAACGGTCTACGCCGAGCGCCCCGGCAGCGTCGCCGCCCCCACGGCCGGGCTTCATTTCACGCCCGAGCTGCTGGTCCGACTGGCGACCAACGGGGTCACGATCGGCAAGCTCGACCTCGAGGTCGGCCCCGGAACCTTCCGTCCGATGGAGGGCAACGACCCGTCGGCGCACCCGATGCACCGGGAGTCGTTCACGATCTTACCCGAATTGGCGGAGCAAGTCCGGGCGGTCAAGGCGCAAAACGGCGCCGTATGGGCCGTGGGAACGACCGTGGTGCGGGCCCTTGAGTCCGCGGCCGCCCACGACGGCCTAACGACCGGACCGCAGCACACCACTCTCCTCATTCTCCCGGGCTACCGGTTCCAGGTGGTCGACCGACTGATCACCAATTTTCACCTGCCCAAGTCCACGCTCTTGATGCTGGTCAGCGCGTTCGGCGGCGTGGATGTGGTCCAAGCGGCCTATCGGCATGCCGTCGAAGACCGATACCGCTTCTATTCCTACGGTGACGCGATGGTCATCCGGTGACGCCAATGTTCGGCTTCGATCTGACCCGCACCGACGGCGACGCCCGCGCGGGCACCCTCCGCCTTCCCCACGGCGACGTGACCACCCCGGCCTTCATGCCGGTCGGCACCCTGGGCGCCGTCCGGGGTCTCCATCCCGCCGAAGTCGAGCGGACCGGGGCCCAGATCATCCTCGGCAACACCTACCATCTCCATCTCCGGCCCGGTGAAGACGTCGTGCGGGCGCTCGGCGGGCTCCACCGCTTCACGACCTGGCCCAAACCGATGCTGACCGACTCGGGCGGGTTCCAGGTGTTTTCGCTCGAAACCCTCCGAAAGATTTCTGAGGACGGGGTCGAATTCACCAGCCATGTGGACGGGAGCCGGCGATTCCTGTCGCCGGAGCGGGCCATGGAGATCCAGTGGGACTTGGGTGCCGACATCGCCATGGCCTTCGATCACGTGGTCCCGGGTGGCTCGACCCATGCCCACGCCGAAGAGGGGATGGAGCGTTCACTCCGGTGGCTGGCCCGGTGCCGGACTCGGCATGCGGAACTGGCCGCCGGGTCCGAGGCCCAAACCTTCTGGCCCATCATTCAGGGCGGGACCTTCGCCGATCTCCGGCTTCGGTCGCTCGAGGGGACCCTGGCCCTTGGGCCCTGGACCGGGACCGCCATCGGCGGCCTCTCGGTGGGCGAGCCGAAGCCGGTGATGCACCGGGTGTTGGAAGAGCTGGGGCCAAGCCTGCCCCGCGACCGCCCCCGTTATCTTATGGGCGTCGGATTTCCCGAGGATCTGGTCGAGGGAATAGCGCGGGGCGTCGATCTGTTCGATTGCGTCGCCGCCACCCGGAATGGCCGCCACGGCAGCGCCTGGACCATGGGCGGGCGGGTCAATATCCGGAAGGCCACCAACCGGATGGCCGACGACCCGCTGGATCCGACCTGTGACTGCGAAACCTGCCGGCGGTTTTCGCGGTCGTACCTCCGCCATTTGTTCGTGGCGGAGGAAATCCTGGGACTGAGGCTCTTGTCCCTCCACAACGTGCGGTTCCTGGTCCGGATCGGCGAGCAAGCTCGCGCCGCGGTCCTGGAGGGCCGCTTCATGAACTGGCGCCACGACTGGATCGAGCGCTACACCCGAGGTAACGACGGATGATTTCGACCCAGTTCCTTTTCGCATTCATGGCCCCGAACGACAGCGGTAGCACCGGCACGATCGTGCTGGTCGGTCAGTTGGTCCTCCTGTTCGTGATCTTCTACTTCCTGCTGATTCGGCCCCAAAGCCAGGCCCGGAAGAAGCACGCCGAGCTGCTCGCGTCGCTCAAGAAGAATGACGAGGTCGTCACGGCCGGCGGGTTGATCGGGAAGGTCAAGGAAATCAAGGACAACCGGATCACGATCGAAACGGGCACCGCCCAAGTCATCGTCGAGCGGGGGCGGATCGTCCAGATCGGCAACGAAGTCTCGCCGACGGCCGACAAGTAACATGGCCGTGCTGGACATCCACCTGCTGGGCTCGGCGCCGCTCCGGGCCCGCAGTACCGAGGTCGCCGCGATCGACGAGGCGACCCGTCGGTTCGTCGCCGATCTGTTCGAGACGATGGACGCCGCAAAAGGCGTCGGGCTCGCCGCCAACCAAGTGGGGATTACCCGGCGGGTGGCCGTCGTCGGCGTCGAGGCCGATCGGTTTGCGATGATCAATCCCATCATCGTCAGCGCCGAGGGCCGGGCCCGGGCGGAAGAAGGCTGTCTCTCGATCCCGGAGGTCTATGGCGAGGTCACCCGGCCGGAACGAGTGGTCTTAGAAGCGCTCGACGAAACCGGGCAACCGTTTCGGCGCGAGCTCGACGGCTATGTCGCCCGGGCGGTCCAGCACGAAATCGACCACCTCGACGGGATTCTCTTTTTCGATCACTTGAGCATTCTCAAGCGCGAGTTGCTGCTCCGCCGCTGGAAGAAGGACAACCGGGGCAAGGGCGTGATCCGTAAGGTCGTTCCGGAGGACGACGACTCGACGGGATGAGGATCGTGTTCTTCGGTACGCCCGAGTTCGCCGTCCTAAGCCTCGAGGCGCTGTTGGCCCTGGACGTCACCGTCGTCGCCGTCGTCACTCAGCCCGACCGATCCCGCGGGCGGTCCTGGTCCACCCTGGAACCTCCGCCGGTCAAAGTGCGCGCCCGCGCCGCGGGCATCCCGGTCCTGCAGCCCGAGCGACCAACCAACCCTGAGTTTCTCGACCAATGCCGCGCCCTCGATCCAGACCTCGGCGTCGTGGTCGCCTACGGGCACATTCTCAAGCCGGCGCTGCTCGAAACGCCCAGGCTCGGGATGATCAACGTCCACGCGAGCCTCCTCCCCCGGTGGCGCGGGGCGGCCCCGATCCAATGGGCCATCGCCCACGGCGACCCGACGACCGGCGTCACCATCATGCAAATGGAGGCCGGCCTCGACAGCGGCCCAATCCTCCTGACCCGAGAGACCCCGATCGGACCGACCGATACGGCGGCGCAGTTGACCGCCCGCCTGGCGTCGTTAGGCGCCGACGCCCTGACCGACGCGATCGGCCGGTTCCGGGACGGAACCGCATCCTTCAGCCCCCAGGATCCCTCGCAAGCCACTGTCGCGCCAAAGATCGGCCGCGAGGTGGCCCGGATCGACTGGACCGGCTCGGCTACCGAGGTGGCCAACCGGATTCGGGCGTTCGATCCGGTCCCGGGAGCCTGGACCACCCTCGCCGGTCGCGACCTCAAATGCTTCGGCCCGCGGGCCGTGAAGGGCAACGGCCGGCCCGGTACCGCGCTCTGGCTGACCCCGGAACTCGTCATCGCGACCGGGACCGGTGCCGTGGCCATCGGCCAGGTCCAGCCCGCCGGAAAACCCCGGATGGACACCGGCGAATGGCTCCGCGGACGGCCGCTCGAACTGGGCGACCAGTTCGAATGAGGCCCCTCCCCCGGCTCCTCGCAATGACCGACGATCGGATCGTCGCGGCCGAAGACTTTCCGATCAAGACCGCGGCGATCGCGTCGGCCGGCCCGCTGGTCGGAATCGTCGTTCGGGCTCCTTCGGCCCCCGCCGCCGATCAGCTCAAGCTGCTTCGCCGGGTCCGGGCCTTGGTCCGGCCCCCGGAGGCCGCCTTTCTGGCCCACGGCGACCCCGCGTTAGGCACCGCCAGCGAAGCCCACGGGCTCGAGCTTCCGGCCGGCGGCCCAAGCCCGGCCGAGGCGCGGCTGGTGTTTCGGACCGGCCGGATTGGGGTCTCGGTTCGGTCGATGGCGGAAGCCGAGATCGCGGCCAACGGCGGCGCCGACTTCCTGGTCGCGGGCCCGGTCATCAGCGCGACGGCCCTCGGTCTCGAGTGGCTTCGGCAAGTCGTCCAGCTCGGAGTCCCGGTGTTTGCCAGCGGCGGCATCGGCGTGGAGCAGATCGGGCCGGTGCAACAAGCCGGCGCCTGGGGCGTCGCGGCCGGGTCAGCCCTCTGGCATGCAGCCGACCCGGCCCGGGCCGCCGATCAGTTCGCCCGGGCATTGGCCCCATGACCGACAGCCGGGAGCCCGGCCTCGGACCTCGATTCGCCGCCTGGCGAGTGCTCCATGACGTCAGACACGGGGTACCTTTTGACGTGGCACTTCGGCGGGCGGTCAAGGACCTCGAGTCGGACGACCGCCGGCTGGCGCACGAACTCGCGGCGGGCGTGTTCCGGGCCCGAACCCATCTCGATGCCTCATTGGCCGGAGGAATCGAACGGGGTATCGACAGCGTCCGCGCCGACACCCTCGACGTCCTCCGCCTCGGTGCCTTCCAGCTCCTCCATCTCGACAAAGTCCCCCCGCACGCCGCCGTCCAAAGCACGGTCGGGGTGGCCCGGCGTCTCGGCGGGCGGAAAGTGGCGGGCTTCGTCAACGCGGTGCTCCGCCGGATGGCCGACGGCCATGCCGATCGGGTCGATAACGGCGGGACCGAGGGTGGCGCCGCCACGCTGGCCCGGGAGTTTTCCCACCCCGAATGGCTGGTGGCCCGCTGGCTCGCCCGATTCGGGCCGGACGAAACCCGGGCCCTCCTGACTTGGAACAACACCCGCCCGACCTTGGTCATCCAGCCGGCCCGATGGTCGCGAGCCGAGGTCGAAGCCAGTCTCACCCATGCCGGGATCGGCTTCCGGCCGGGGCCGTTCGACGCCGGGCTCATCGTCTCAGCCAAGAAGCCGGCCGAAATGCCCGGATATGCCGAGGGTGCCTTTGTGGTCCAGGATCCGGCCCAGCGTTTGGTCACCCGGTTCCTCGCTCCTGACGCCGGGGCGGTGCTCTACGATGCCTGCGCCGCCCCCGGCGGAAAATCGATCGCCCTCGCGACCGGCCTGGCCTTGGTCGTTGCGGCCGACCGGACCAGGGTCCGGGTTCGCCGACTCGCCGAGAACCTGGAGCGCGCCGCGCCATCCAACGTGGTGGCCCTCCTGGCCGACGCCACCAGGCCACCGATCAAACCGGTGGGTGCCGTGCTGCTCGACGTCCCCTGCCTCGGCACCGGGACCTTTGCTCGCCACCCGGATGCCCGCTGGCGGGTCACCACCGAGGCATTGGCCAGCCTCGCTTACCAGGCCGCCCGATTCCTGATCCAGGCCGCCGAAGTCGTCGCCCCGGGCGGCTTATTATTGTTCGCGACCTGTTCGCTGGAGCCCGAAGAAAATGAATCCCAAGTTGCTCGCTTCTTGCGCGAGGACCCCAGGTTTCGCCGGGAACCATCGAACCACGTGCCGGCCGAGTTGTTGAATCCGGACGGAGACCTGGTCGTGTTGCCCCAACGGCACGGAACGGACGGCGCCTACGCCGCCCGCCTGCGCAGAATGTCGTGATGACGACACCGACACGTTCCGAGACCCCGGCCCGAGGCTGGAAATTCCGAGTCCCCCTGCCGAAGACGGTTACGGGAAGGCGGCGCGTGACCACGGTCGTCGTCTTGATCGGGTCAGGCCTCGCCGGCTACCTCACCACCTGTATCGCGTACCCAGGGGCGACCTTCCAGCGCGACCATGTCGTACCCCGGGTCATCGGGATGCCGATCGCCCAGGCTGAGCAGGCGCTGATGGCGCAAGGCTTCAAGGTGCAAATCGAGGGCGAGGAAGCCGACCCGGAGGTGCCGGCGGGCGCGGTGCTGTGGCAGGACCCGCCCCCGGACCTGGTCGCCCCGCAAGGGACGACCGTGACCCTGACCCGAAGCGCCGGTCCGTCGCCGATTCTGATTCCCGACCTGACTGATTTCGACCTCGAGGCGGCGATTCGGGTCCTGATCGCCGCCGGCCTCAAAGTCGGCGGGGTCGATACGGTGCCAGGCGGCGCCGACCCCGACGTCATCGTGGGGACTCGGCCCGGCGCGGGGGCGCCCAAGGGCCCGGGGAGCACCGTCGACCTGATCGTGAGCCAGGGACCGGTCGAGCTCGACGTGCCTAACGTCGTCGGGCTCCGGCCCGATGACGCCCGCCGCCAGTTGGAAGCAGCGGGGTTCAAAGTCGGTCGGATCAAAACCGCGGAGGGCCGGCGCGGTCCGCCGGGGACCATCCTGGAGCAGATTCCCTCGGCCGGGGCACGGGCCGCCCGCCGAACCCGGATCGACCTGGTCGTATCGGAGGTCAACTGATGAAGCCCGCCCGGATCGCCCCCTCGGTGCTGGCCGCCGACTTGGGCCGACTCAAGGACCAGATCGGCCGAGCCGAAGCCGGTGGCGCCGACTGGATTCACGTCGACGTGATGGATGGCCATTTCGTGCCGAACTTGAGCTTCGGCGGGCCCGTCATCAAAGCCCTCCGCTCGCTCACCGAACTTCCGCTCGACGTCCACCTGATGGTCACCGAGCCGGAGAAATACATCGCCGAGTATGCCGACCTCGGCGCCCACACCTTCGCGTTCCATCCCGAAGCCACACTCCACGTGCAGCGCCAGCTTGCCGCCGTTCGCGAACACGGGATGCTGGCGGGATTGGTGCTGAATCCCGGCACCCCGCTCTCGCTGATTGAAGAGGTTCTTCCCGATCTCGATTTGGTCCTGGTGATGTCGGTGAATCCCGGGTTCGGGGGGCAGGGGTACTGGCCTGGAGCGACCGACAAGATCCGGCGGCTGCGCGCCCTCCTCGATCGGGCGGGTTCGGAGGCTTTGATCGAGATCGACGGCGGGATCACGACCCAGACGATCGGCGCCGCCTATCACGCCGGCTGCGAGATGTTCGTCGCTGGTACGGCCGTGTTCGGCGCGCCGGATCCCGCGGCCGCGGTGGCCGGTCTCAAGGCCGCCTGCATCCCGGGTAGCTTCGCCTAGCCCCGCCGGGGTATTTTCGAGCCATGCGAAAACAGTGGGCATTCGTCGTCGCGATCGTCCTGGGCCTCGGAGCTGGGGCCTACGCCCTGGTGAAGTTCGGCAACCGGACCCGCCCGGTTGAGGTCGGACAGGACGCGCCGCAGTTCTCGGCCGTCAACCTGAAGACCGGCGACACCGTGTCGCTGCGGCGCGCCTACCAGGGCCAGGTCGTCTTGGTAAATCTGTGGGCAACGTGGTGCGTGCCCTGCCGGAACGAGATGCCGGCCATGGAACGACTCTACCAGGAACTCGGCCCCAAGGGGTTCAAAATCGCCGCGGTCAGCGTCGACGAGGGCGACACCAAAGACGTGCTGGCCTTTGCCGCCGAATTCGGCCTGACGTTCGATATTCTCCACGACAGCGATGGGTCGGTTCAAAAGGCCTTCCAGACGATCATGTTTCCGGAAAGCTTCCTGATCGACCGCAACGGCATCATCGTCAAGAAGGTGATTGGCGAGCATCCCTGGAGCTCCGAGGCCAGCCGGCAAGTCATTGCCCAGCTCATGGGCATCCAACTCGCCCCCAGAACCCCCGGTGGCTGACCTCATCCTCGGGATCGAAACCAGCTGCGATGAGACTTCGGCCGCCCTCCTGGCCATCGACGGTGGGCGGCCGTTGCTTCGGAGCCTGGTCATCCTCTCCCAGGACATCCATCGAGTGTTTGGCGGCGTCGTGCCCGAACTCGCCAGCCGGGAACACGTTCGGACCATCGACCCGGTGGTGACCCGGGCGTTCACCGAGGCGGGGGCCACGCCGGCAGACCTCACGGCCATCGCGGTCACCGCCGGCCCCGGACTGATCGGCGCCTTGTTGGTCGGCGTGATGTATGCCAAGGGCCTGGCGCTGTCGCTCGGGAAGCCATTGATCGGGGTGCATCACCACGAGGGCCATCTCTTTGCCCCGCGGCTCGAGGACCCGACGCTCGAACCGCCGTTCGTCGCCCTGCTGGTCAGCGGTGGCCATACGATGCTGCTCGACGTCCCCGCCTGGGGCGAGTACCACCTGTTAGGCGAAACCCTGGACGACGCGGCCGGCGAGGCGTTCGACAAGGTCGGAACCTTGCTCGGGTTGTCCTACCCTGCCGGTGCCGCGGTCGAGAAACTCGCCGCCACCGGCAATCCGGCCCGGTTCCGATTTCCGCGGCCGCTCCTCCGGGAGGGCTTGGCCTTCTCCTTCAGCGGTCTCAAGACGGCGTTGCTCCGGGCGGTCCGCGCCAGCCCCGACCTCGACGGTGACCGCGCCGACCTGGCTCGGGGATTTCAAGACGCCGCCGTCGAGGTCCTGGTCGAGAAGACGGCCCGGGCCGCCGAGTCGTTAGGCAGGTCACGGGTCGTCCTGGTCGGCGGCGTCGCCTGCAACCGCACCCTGGCGGACCGGATGCGAAGCCGGCTCGGTCCGTCCGCCCAGGTCGTAGTGGCCTCGCCCCGGCTCAACACCGATAACGCCGCGATGATCGCGGCCGCCGGCGCCTGGCACCTGGCGCGGGGCGAACGGAGCGGACCCGAGTTGGAGCCGTTCGATTGGCAACCGATGCCGGGACTGGTCCGGCCGGCCGACCTTCACCTCTCCCCGACCTCCTCATGACTACCGTCTACCCGCTCGTCTTTCGCATCGGCACGTTCGAGATCACCGGCTTCGGCATTGCCATGATGCTGGGGTTCATCGTCGGCGGCTGGCTCGTGGCCCTCGAACTTAGGCGGCGCCAATGGAACGAGGAATACGGCGCCGACATGATCGTCGCGGCCGTCATCGGCGGGGTCCTCGGCGCCAAGCTCTGGTACGTGGCCCTGACCCAGGACATGGGGGCGCTCCTGTCGAGAGGGGGCTTGGTGTGGTATGGCGGCTTCCTGGGGGGCACCCTCGCGGTCATCCTCAACGGCTGGCGCCGCGGCGTCCCGGTCCAGATCACGGCCCACCTTGCCGCCCCAGCGCTGGCCGCGGCCCATGCCGTGGGCCGGGTCGGCTGTTTTCTCGTCGGTGACGACTATGGCCGCCCAACCACGGTGGCCTGGTCGGTCAAGTTTCCCCAAGGCCTTCCGCCGTCGACCGCCGGGAACATGGAGCGACTGTTCGGGATCCCAGTGCCGGCCGGCACCGACCCGACCACCGTCATGGCCGTTCACCCGACCCAGCTCTACGAGGTCGCGATCCTCCTCGGCATTTTCATGGTCTTGTGGCGCTGGCGCCTCGGCAACCGGCCCTTGGGTTGGTTGTTCGGAGCCTACCTGATCTTCGCGGGGGTCGAACGGTTCTTGGTCGAGTTCCTCCGGGCCAAGGACGACCGCATCCTTGGGGTGTTCACGATCGCCCAGGCAACCAGCGTGCTGGTCCTGGCTATCGGACTCGCTGTCGTGACCCGCCTCGGGCGCGCCGCCGACCCTGCTCCGGGTGCCTATCTGGCGAAGCGGTAGCCCGGGCCACCGCCCGCTCCCGGCGGGGCCCGACCACGAACGTCCAGGCCAGCGCCACTGTGGCCAACAAGACCAAGGCGGTTTGCGCCAGTACCGACTCGACCGTGGGGTAAATCCCGAAGGTCGGCGCCCGGAACATCCCGGCGATCGTGGTCAGGCTGATGAACCCGCCCTCCTGCAGTTCGGCCACCGCCGTGCCGGCAAAGATGAACGCCATCACGTAGAGCAGCCCACTGGTAACCCCGAAAAACGGCCGGAGCGGAAGCCGAACCCCGAACCGGTTAATGGCGACGTAAATCACCCCGAGCGCGGCAGCCGCCACCAAGAAACCGAGCACGATCGGCGCCGCCGTCTCACTGGTGCCCCCGGAAACCGCCAGCGCCTTGTAGAACAGCACCGTCTCGAAGCCTTCCCGGTACACCGCCAAAAAAGCAACCGAGGCCAGCGCGAACATCGACCGCTTGGTCAGCGCTTCCGACAGCTTGCTTTTCACGAACTGATTCCACTTCGCCACTTCCATCTTCGACAACAGCCAATAGCTCACAGAGAATAGCATCACCGTGGCCACCACCATCGTGAAGCCCTCGAGCGCTTCCTGATGGGCCGGCTTGAGGCGGAAGATGGTCTCGATGGCAATGGCCGTCACCACACTCAGCGCCACCGCCACCCCAACGCCCACATGAATATCCCGCCGCCGTTCGTTGGCCCCGACTTTGGCCAGGAAGGCGATCAGCGCCCCGATCACCAAGATCGCCTCGAGGCCCTCGCGAATCAGGATCAGGAACGACTGGATGAATAGGGAAATCGGGGTCAGGGACGTCCCGAGAGTCCGTTCGGCCCGGTCGAGCACCCGGGTCAACTCCTCGCGGGTGGCGGCCCGCTGTTCCGGACCGGCCGGCTCGCGAACCTCGGTAAACGCTCGCTCCGCCCGGGTTACCAGGTCGGCGTCCTTGATCCGGAGTTCCCGCTCGACCGCCTCGAAGGCCATGTAGGCACTGATGGCGGCACTGCGGGACGCCTCGCTCTGCCCACCCCGGGCCCAGTCGAACGCCGAATCGAGCCGGGCCCGAACGGTGGCAAAGACTGGCCCATAGTCGCGGGCCCGGGCCCCGTCGGCCGCGGCGCGAATCGCGGCCACTCGGGCCAAGGAGGTAGTGCCGAGGGAATCAAGCAACGCCGCATCGCCCAGCGCTGCAGTCTTGGAGAAGTCGGCCAGGTGCCGAGGCACGGGACCTCGGGCAGCCGGCAGCCGCAAGGTGCTGGCGTAGAGGGCCACCGCCCATCGGTCCGTCGCCGACAACGACGACTCAAACGCGACCATCGAGGTCCCAGCGACGCCGATGGTGATCCGCCGGTAGAAGTCGAGCGGGCTCGCACCCCGAAAAAACATCGAGTCGGCGAGTCGGCTGGGCGGCGGCGTCAGACCAACCGCGGCCGGCCCATCGGCCAACCCGGCCAAACCATGGCACCCGGCGCACTGACCCCGGTAGATCGACTCGCCTCGGGCCAACGAGGGCGCGGCGGCCGGGATTTCATCGAGGGTAACCCCCATCTCCCGGGCCAGCCCCTGAACCATTGCCTCGACCTCGGCCCGAATCGAGTCCGGCGATCCAGTCTGCTCAACCCGAGCGATTACCAGATCGATCGCGGCCGTCGCGGAAAAAGCCCGGCCGGCCGGGAGGAGGGCGGCCGCCTTTTTCGCTTCGGCCAAGAACAACTTCGCCTCGCCCACTTCGGGGGCCAGGACAATCTTCCCGTCCTTGACGCCAAGGCCGTACTCCTCCGCCGCTAACCGCGCGGTCGCCGCGACCCGGCGAAGGATCTGGGCGGAATCCGGTTTGGTTGGCTGGGAATGGCCGGAGGCGAAACCCCCGATCGCCATTGCACAGATGAGAACGAGTTTCAAGTAATTTGGCCGCATCGGGAATTAAACTAGAGTGCGACGCTCGGAATTGGAAGACTCAGTCTTCCAACAAGGCCGTCGCCACCGCCGAGAGATCGGAGTGGGTCAGCGACACGTGGACCCTAGCGCCGGCCCGCGCGGCCAGCACCTGCTCGGCAAGCCCATGGAGCCGGATCGTTGGATGGCCATACTGGCCTCGCACCACCTCGATCTCACGCCACCCGATACCCCGGGAGTCGGGCAGCGGCTGGAGCGCCTTATAGACGGCCTCTTTCGCGGCCAGCCGAACCGCCAGGTGGCGGGCCGGATGGGGCATGCTGGTGACGTATTCGACCTCGCCCGCCGTGAGGAGCCGTTCGATCACCCGCCGGCGGTGGGCCGCCAACATGGCCTCGGCCCGGGCAATATCCACCACATCGACGCCCAATCCGATCACGGCCATGGCAAGCTCCAGAACCAATCGTTGAACGGCTCGAGCCACAGAGGACGCGGCAAGTAGCCGCCGAGGACCAGGCCGAGCCACCCGGTCAGGGCAAATCCAACACCGAGGGCCAGATACCACGGCACCGGGGAAGGCTTCCACCGCTCGACTCGTTGGACGACCGGTCCGACTTCGGCCAGTTCAGATCGGATTACCGCCTCGAGGTCTTCCCAAGAGTCCTCCAGCGCCACAGCCGCTTGGCGGACCGAATCCCACCAGCCCGATCGGATGGGGAACCCCCGAGCCAACCGGCTCTCCAGCGGAATCCCGGCCGCCTCCAGCTTCGAGACCAGGATGCCCCGAGCCTCGTCCGACGGCAGGAGCGGACTCAGCCGGCGGGCCGGATAGCGGGATCGCTGCGCGGCGGCGGTAAGCCGGGCGGCGATCGTCGCGCTGGTTCGCTCGGCCGCCTGGTGGGCCGCCCGACGCCAGAGGTTGAGCCACGCCCCCTTGTCGAGCGCCGCGCGGGCGCCCCCTTCATCGCCCGTGAGAAGAAACTCGCGGGCCGATTGGGTTCGTTCGAAGAGATCCGAGACCAGCTGGAGCCGGATTGGGTCGAGGCCAACCTCCGGATCCTCGAATTGCCGGACGGCGTCGGCGAGGCGGCCGAGGTAGGGACCGATCTCGGGAATTTCCTCGATCATTTGCGTCCGGCCCAGCTCGGATCGGCGTCGCCAAGCTCCGCCAGCGACACGGCGGCTCGGCTGCCCGTTCGGGCTTCGTAGCGGCCGACGAACGCCGCCAAGGAATCGGTCTGGTAGTGGTCCCGGTCGATGCCGAGGGCGACGACGGCGTGATCGATCGCCAGAGCCGTCCCCTCGACTTCTATCAGGATATCCATCCGAGGGTACCACTCGAGTCTGACGATCGCGTCACCCAAGTCGTAGTACTCAACGTACCGGTCGATCGCATGCACCGGCCGGTAGCCGAGGCCTTCGATGACCAGGGCTACGCCGGTGGGGTCGGCGGCTTCGAACTGATGCTCAGCCCGGAGTTTGTAGCCCGCTTCGACGGACGCGGGACCCTTCCATGCCACCTCGGTCCGGGTCGACCCATCGGTGCCGTGATACTCCCGAATCCGAAGCACCTCGTCGCGAACCGCGAGTTCCCCGGCCCGGTCGAATCGTCGATCCACCATCCGGCCCTCGAACCGGACCCGAGCCCCGGCCCCGATCAGCCGGGCCTTGATCGCGCCGGGATCGGACACCACCGCCTTCAGCTCCCGCTCCACCATTCAGAGCGTCCCGATGATGGTGGCATGGACGGCCATCGTGTCGGACAGGTCGGCAAACACGTGATCGGCGCCGGCGCTCGCCAGGTGAGCGGTCGAGAAGCTGCCCGTGGCCACCCCAATCGACCGAGCGCCGACCCCCCGGCCGCAGGTGACGTCGGCCGGGGTGTCGCCAATGATGACGATTTCGCCGCCGCTGGGCACCCGGCCGAAAATCGGGCGAGCCCGGTCGACCGCAATGGCCGGCAGTTCCGAGCGTAACGAATGATCCGAGCCGTAGGCGCCGACCCGGAACTGATCAGACCGGATGTTGACCGCCTTGAGTTTGAGCATCGCGCCCCGGGTGACGTTGCCGGTCAGCAGCCCGACCACGATCCGGTCGTCGCTGCCTAACGATTCGAGGAGCGGCTCGACCCCGGGCATGACCGTGGCGCGGTCCGCGAACTGGGCCAAGTCGTGCTCGAGGTGGTAGAGGTAGCGATCGAGGACCCGGGCGATTCGCTCGGGGCCGGGCCGTTCGGCATGACCGGCCGCTTCGAACAACTCGACCACGATCTGCGGGTCGGTTTTCCCGTCGAACCGGACCTTCTCGACGTGGTCCGGCCCGATCCCGGCTTCATCGGTCACGGCAGCCAGAATGGCCCGGCGGCCCGCGCCGCCGGACAGAAGCAGGGTTCCGTCGATATCGAACAGCACTAAACGCCGAATCACGCCGGGTCCACCGGGGTTTCACCGGCCGCCTGCTGGCACGCCGAGCATTGGGTCACCCCCCGGAACATGCAGATCAGACAGAGGAACGTCCCGCAGCGATCGCAGGGATAGCCCTCCGAGGCTCGCTCCTCGCGGCCGCAGGCTCGGCAGACCATCGAGTCGGTCGAGGGTTTTTTTTCGGGCGCCATGACCCCCTCCTCAGTCGACAATGTTGTAGAGTTTGATCTTGTTGATCAAGGTGGCGCGCGAGATCGCCAGTTCCTTCGCGGCCCGGGTTCGATTGCCCCCGTGATAGCGCAAGGTCCGGTCGATATGCTGATGTTCGAGCGCCTCGAGGGTCATCGGGGTGTGGCGGCGGTCGCCAAGGCCGGCCCGGGCCCGGAGCTCACCAGGAAGGTGCTCGACGTTGATGGTGACCTGACCCTTGGCCACCAGCATGGCTCGCTCCAGCACATTCTGCATTTCGCGAATGTTGCCCGGCCAGGAGTACGCCAGGCACCGCTCGTGAGACTCGACCGCCAACGCCTGCGGCCCATCGGGCATCAGGGTCTTCAGGTCCTCGTGCACCAAGGTCACGAGCCCGAGGCGGTCCTCCTGGCTCCGGTCTCTCACTGGAGGAACCGGCAGCGGCATGACGCTCAACCGGTAGAACAGATCTTCCCGGAATTGCTCGGCCTCGACCGCGGCCGACAGGTTGTGCCGGGTGGTCACGATCAGCCGGGTGTCCACGCTGATGTCCTCGTTGCCGCCGAGGCGCCGAAAGGTCTTGGTTTCGAGGACCCGGAGCAGCTTCGGCTGAATCTCCGCCGGCAGGTCCCCGATCTCCCGGAGGAGGAGCGTTCCGCCATCGGCGACCTCGATCAGGCCCCGGCGGCGCTCGGTGGCCTCCACGAACACCCCCCGCTCGTGGCCGAACAGCAACGATTCGAGGTACGCTGGGTTCATGCCGGAGCAGCGAACCTCTAGGAACGGCTTGCCGGCGCGCGACCCCAAATCGTGAATGAGCCGGGCCGCCCAGGCCTTCCCGACCCCGGACTCGCCGCTCAACATCAGCGTGGTCCGGTCGCTCTGGGCCAACAGCGAAATCTGCTGGGCCAGCTGCTTCATCCCGCTCGAGGAGCCGAGTGATCCAAGGCCGTGGACGGGGGCCGAGCGTTCCATCATCGTCCGGATCACCCGCCGGTTCCGTGTGGTCCTCGCCGCGAGCACAGCGATCTTGAGGAGGACCCCCGAGTCCGTGGCGGTATCGACCACTTGGGCCGCGCCCGCCTCGATGGCTCGGGTGGCTTCGGCCGGGTCGGGGCGGTCGCCGAAGAGCACCACCGGAACATCGTCGGCCCGAAGCGACGCGATCGCGCCGGGCACCGCGCCGAGGGTGAGCGAAAGAAACACCGCATCGGGCGTCAGTCGGGCTAGGCTCGCGACGCCGGCCTCGATCGACAGTTCGCGAATGATCTCCTGGCCGGTTTCTTCAAACCGGGCCCCGATGGCGCGCAGAACGGTTGGATCGTCATGAACCAGCAGAATCGAGTCGGTCATCGTCTCACCTGAGTGGGAATGCGTAACGACATCATGATTCGGGCGCCATCACCTGAAGAGCACTGGGCTGCATGATCGCGGTCACCGGTGTTTCCCCGATCACGTCACCATCGAACTGGACCGGTTGCGGCGACGCGGCCTCGATCGTAATCTCGCGGCCGCGGCCATAACGGAGGTACCCGGTCTCGCCGGTGTCGAGCGCCACGTTGGCGAGCACCCGGACCAGCCCCCGAATGCCCTGCCACGGCGAGTCCATCCCGAACACCAAGACATCGAACCATCCGTCATCGGGCACGGCGGCGGCACTGACTCGAATGAACGGCGGGATGATTTCCCCGCAGTTCAACACCAGGACCAGAGCCGCCCGGCTCTCGGTCGTTTCGCCGTCGATGGTGATCCGAAACGGGGAGGAACGAATCGTGGGCAGATGCTCGAATAGCGTGCTGAAGTAGCCGCCGATCCCGATTCTTCGCTTGATGTCCGTAGGGGTTCCGCCCATGACGCGGGCATCGGCCCCGGCTCCGCACGCCACCCCGAAATAGTGGGCGCCGTCCGCCCGGTCGAGCCGGCCCAGGTCGATCGGCCGGCTCCGGCCCCGGAGGATCAATTCGGCCGCCTGGATCGGGCCGGGCGGAATCCTCAGGTTGCCGGCAAGGACATTCCCAGTGCCACCCGGAATGAGACCTAACGGCACTCCGGTGCCGACGAGGCCGGCCCCAGCCTGGATGGTGGTGCCGTCGCCCCCGAGCACCGCCACCACGTCCGCCCCGCCCCGGACCGCCTCCTCGGCGAACCGGCGCGCATCAAGGGGCCCCACCGTTTCGAGCCAGTCGGCGGCCCATCCCCCCGCCCGAAACGTCCGGAGCACCGTATCGGCGAGCTCCAGCGTGGTCCGGGAGGCAATCGGATTAGAAATCAAGACGACGCGTGCCACGTCAGTAGTCCCGGTCCCATTTGAGGTCGGTGCCGAACTGATAGCGGCTTGAGCGCGTCAAGGCG
>JAYTTT010000414.1:0-17064 GCA_043744895.1 Gemmatimonadota bacterium
GGTTACCGCGACTGGTCTCGACATCGAACTTGGCCTGGCCCTGAACCGTCTTACCGTCCGCGGAGCTGAGGGTCGCCTTGAGGCCGCGCAGATCGGACCGGTTGAGTTCACGGATATCGCGCTCTCGGACGAACAACGGCCGAGTCATGGCATCAGGTTCGAACCGGACGGTGCCGATCTCGACCAAGTTCTCGTCCGCGATTTCATCGGTGTCGACGCACCGGAACGAGGCGTCTTTCCGGCGCCCCAGGGTCTCGGTGGCGAGTTGGCAGTCGCCCAAGTCATCGGGGGCGCGACCGGGCTCGAGCGCGACCGTCATCTGCACCGACTTGGTGGTCCACTCTCCCTCATTGGAGACCTCGACGGAGCGAACCTTGCCGATCCGGCGGCCGTCGAGCCGGAAGTTGAGCAGGTCAGTCGGGAGATGGTGGAGTGCGGCTTGAACCGGTCCGGTGATCGCGGCAGTTTTCAGTTCGTGGATGCCCTTCTTGGCCAGCGTGATGCCGCCCATCCCAACGCCAAAAATGCAGACAGCGCCCAGCCCGATCTTGCCCCAGAATCGATCCATGCTATCCCCCGGTTGCCGACGTATGGCCGAATTACGGGTTGCCGTCGGCGAAGGTTTCGTTTTGGGACGGTTCTATTCCTGGCCAGGGGGGCGGAAGGTCAAGTCGAGCGCCAGGAAGAGCATTTTGGCGAAAGGGTAAAAGAGGATCGGGGCGGCAATCATCACCGAGACCCCGCCGTATAAGAGCATGTCCCACGGCGGGTTAGGCCACGTGGCGACGACTACCGCCAGGCCAACGGCCACCCCGAACAGCTCGGAGACCGCGATGTTGAGCATGTAGGCCCCAACTTGATAGCCGTGCTCTTGCCGGGAGAGATGGAGGTCGCAGGTCGGACAGTGCTCCCGAAGTCTGAAATAGCTTTCGAACACACCCCGGCCGCCGCACGAGGGGCACCGTCGAGCCAGCGCCCGTCCGAGGAGCGCCAGCGGTCTCACCCCTTGCGGCCGCGGAAGCGATAGCCGAGGCCGGCGTGGAGGTGGAGGGCGACATTGGGCACCGAGGCATGGCCGTCGATGACCGGTACCCTGACATAAGAGGCGGACCCTCGGGCGTCGAGACTCAACATCAGGCCGCCGGCGATCGGGAACTCGCGGGTCACCATTCCCAGCACGGAGGCCCCGCCGAAGGTGTAACCGTTCCAGCCCACGTCGTGGCCAAGCTTCTTGTTCCGGATCGTGTTGATCGGATAGGTGATGACCGGCCCGGCCCCGAGGCTATAGGTCAGATTCTTCGAGCGGAAAGCCCGGCTGATGGTGGCGATGTTGAAGCCGTTGGTGATCCGGAACTGCTGGACCTCGGCGGGCGGGTTGGTGAGGTAGATCTTGTGATGGGTATGATCGAGCCGCCAGCCGCGATTGCCCTTCCAGACGCCGATGCGCCAGGCGTAGTACCAGGTCGGCCGAGTGGGCTTGGTGTCCCAATGGGCGGTGAAATTGAGATCGGGCTCGCCGTTCTGGTGGATCGATATTGGCAGCGGGAGACTGGCGGCCGATCCGAAGAAGGCTTGGACTTCGATCTGGGCGGCGGCGGAGCGGGGGGCCATGGCCAGGGCGGTGAGCGCGAAGGCGGGGCTGAGCGTCAATCGAGGCATCGCGGCCAATGATAATCGTTGCGCGAGGGGGGTGTGAACCCTAGCTTAGCGTGATGCGATGGATTCTTCTCGGGTTGGTGGCGGCCGGATGTCAAATCCGCCCCGCCGAGCCGCCTCGGCCTCCAGCCCCGCCCCCATCAACGGCATTTCGGGTTCCGGCCGATAGCGAGATTCCGCCCGACCAAGTCGGGACGGCAGTCCGCCGGGGCCGAGCCATCTTGGCGCATACCCGGGACAGTCTACCCGATCATGTCGGGAATAGTCTCCGCTGCACCAGTTGCCACCTCGATCTTGGGACCCGGGCCAACGCGGCCCCGTGGATCGGGGTCTACAGCCGATTTCCACAGTATCGATCCCGCAATGCCAAGATCAACGTGATTCAGGATCGGATCAACGATTGTTTCCAGCGAAGCCTGAACGGCAAGGCGCTTCCGTCGGGTGGCAAGGACATGGCCGACATCATCGCCTACATGGCGTTCCTGTCTCGCGGGGTGGCCCCGCCGGGCGAGGTGCCCGGCCAGGGATTTGCCAAGATCGATCCGCTCCCAGCCGACTCTGCCAAGGGGCGACTGGTCTTCGCCGCCCAATGCGCCCGCTGTCACGGTGGGCGCGGCGAAGGGATGACCAACCCCGACCCCCGGGGTCAACCGGGCTACTACCCGCCGGTCTTTGGGCCGGCGTCGTACACCGTCGGCGCCGGCATGGCTCGGCTCCGGACCGCCGCCTCGTTTATTCGGCACAACATGCCATTCGATCAGCCGGGCACGTTGACGGACCAGGAGGCGTTCGATGTCGCCTCGTACCTCAACGGCCAGACCCGTCCGGATTTTGGCCCCAAGGCGGACGATTGGCCCAAAGGTGATCCTCCGCCTGACGTTGCGTATCCTACCAAAGCCGCCGCCGCAAAGCAGCGGCACTGATGGTGGGGCTCGGTGCTCGGCGCTCGGCGCTCGGAGTTATTTGCCTTTCCATTTGGTGATTTCGCGGCGTTGTTTTTTGGTGGGGCGGCCGGCGCCGTCGAAGAAGATGGGGGCGTGGCGTTTGAGTTTTTCGGCGAGGGCTTCGCGGGCGGTTCGGCTTTCGGGGTCTTCATGGTAGAGGGTGGCCGCGACGCTTGCGGGGCCTCGCCGTTCGGCGAGGCCCGTGACGTGGAGCCGGTATTGGTAGGGCCCGTGTTTGAGAGCAATCTCGTCTCCCACCTTCACAGCCTTGCTGCGCTTGGGCCGGTCGCCATTGAGATCGATCTTGCCGCCGTCGACGGCTTCGGCCGCGAGGGTTCGCGTCTTGTAGAACCGAGCGGCCCAGAGCCAGCTGTCGAGGCGGACCGAATGACGGGTTTCTGGCATATCATTAAGCATAGCGCCGATATTAACTTAGGAGGTCGGTCGTCACCTAGAATCTGAGCTCGACCATGGGCCAAAGCCAAGCGCCGGAAGCGGAACCAGCCCTCGTCCCGCCTCGGGCCGGGGAGCTCGCGGACGTCAAGTTAGGACTGCCGAGCTTCCCATCGCTGATGCGCTGGCTGTTCCTTGGCCGCACGGTTTTGGCGATCACCACCCTGATTCAAGCGGCGTTGGCGTTCAACCAGCCCCCCGACGAGGGCGCGGAATTCGCACGCTACGTGGCGTTCATCGCGGTCATTTCGGTGGCGCTGGCCATGGTGGTGACGGGCTACGGCACCTATGTCGTCTTTGTTCGTCGGAGCCGGCCGGGGCTTGGGTTTCTCCAAAGCCAGGCGGCGATGGACATGCTGCTGGTGACGGCGCTGGTGCATTTTGCCGGGGCCGAGCAGAGTGGCTGGGCGGCGCTCTACGTGCTGGTGATGGCGATGTACGGCCTTCTGATGCCGCTTCGGTCGGGCATCGTGATGTCGCTTTTCGGCTCGGTGCTGTTTCTGGCCAACGCCAGCTTTGCCCAGCCGGAGCGAGCGTTAGGTCTCGGGCTCTGGGGGCAAGTGGCGGTCTTCACGATTGTCTTCATGTTTGTGGCTTTTTCGGGGCACCGCCTCCGCGCCGCGGCATTGGAGCAGACCCACCTCGAGACCGAACTCGAGCAGGTCCGGTTCGAGGCTGACGAAATTCTGCGAAATATTCGGTCCGGGGTCATGACGGTCAACAGCCGGGGCGAATTGGCCTTCATCAACCCGACCGCCGAGACCACGCTTGGCTTAGTGGCCGAGTCGTGGTACGGCCGCCTGATCATGCCGGAGTTGGCTCGACGGGCTCCCGAGTTGCATGCCGCGATCCAATCGGGGCTCGACGGCGGGCAGCGGGTGGCCCGGGCCGAGGGCTCGGTTCATCGGCCGGAGGGGCGGTCGTTTCCGATCGGGTTGTCGACCACCACGATTCAGCGAGAGTCGGAGCGCCTCCCGTCGGTCACGGCCATCTTCAGCGACATTTCGGATGCGCAGTATCTCCAGGAGCTTCACTTGCGGGCGGAGCGCCTCGAAGCGGTCGCGGCGCTCTCGGCGTCCCTCGCCCACGAGATTCGCAACCCGCTGGCGTCGATTCGAAGCGCGGTGGAGCAGTTGGCCCGATCTCATCGGGACGATCCCGATGAACAGTTGCTTGGCGATCTCGTCCTTCGAGAGAGCGATCGACTGAGCCGGTTGCTGGGCGAGTTCCTTGATTTTTCCCGGGTGCGGGCCGGTCATTTCCGGGCGGTCAATTTGCTGACCGTGGCGACCGACGCGGCCCGGATGGTTCGTGAGCATCCTGATTGCGGGCCGGCGGTCGAGTTGTTGGTGGTGGGTCCGGGCACGTTGGTGCAAGCCGATGAGGACCTGATCCATCGGATTGTCTGGAATTTGCTGCTGAACGCGGTCCAGGCCTTGAAGGGGCCCGGCAAGGTGGAAGTGACCATCGATGTGCCGCCGCCGTCGGAGCTGCCGAGCGGATCGGGGCTCGAGCAGGCGGTCCGGCTTCGGGTCATGGATAACGGCCCGGGCATCGACCCCGATGTTCGGGATCGGCTGTTTCAGCCATTCGTGTCCGGCCGGCCCGGCGGAAGCGGCCTGGGTTTGGCGATTGTTCAGCGGGCCGTCGAGGCGCACCGTGGTTTGGTGCTCGTCGACTCTGCCCCGGGCGAAGGTACTACGTTTACCATTCTGCTACACGCGAAGATGACGATGGAGGAAGCGGCATGAGCCAACAGCCCTCGATCCTGATCGTGGACGATGAGTCCGGGATCCTGGACACCCTGCGCATCTTGCTCCGGAAGGAGGGATTCGAGGTTACCACCGCCCAAGGCGGCAAGGCGGGCCTCGAACAAATCCGAAGCGGCACCCACGACATCGTGCTGACCGACGTGCGAATGCCCCAGGTCAGCGGTCTCGATATCCTGCAAGCGGCCAAGGAGCAGGATTCGATGACCCCGGTCCTCTTGATGACCGCGCAGGCTTCGCTCCAAACGGCGGTCGCGGCGGTCAATGCCGGGGCGTTCTACTATATCCAGAAGCCGTTCTCGAACGACGAGCTCTTGGCGATTCTTCGACGGGCCTGCGAGTTTCGCCAGATTCGGGTTGAGAACCGCCTCCTCAAGCAGGACTTCCGCCGGCGGGGCGATCGGCCCACCGTTTCTCGTCCGATCGGGAAGTCTCGGCGGTTCCTCGATTCGTTGCGGTTGGCGGAGGTGGTCGCCCCGACCGACTCGACGGTGCTGATCCAGGGCGAGAGCGGTACCGGCAAAGAGGTCATTTCCCGGTACCTGCACAACCTGTCGACCCGCGCCGACGGGCCGTTCATGTCGATCAACTGCGGGGCGCTTCCGGAAAACTTGCTCGAGAGTGAGTTGTTCGGGCACGTGAAGGGTTCCTTCACCGGTGCGGTGCGCGACAAGCAGGGCCTGTTCGCCGCCGCCCGGGGGGGGACGTTCTTCATGGACGAGGTCGGCGAGATGCCGCCGTCCCTGCAGATCAAGCTGCTACGGGTGCTTCAGGAGCGTGAGGTGATTCCGGTCGGCGCCACGGAGTCGATTCCAGTCGACGTTCGGATCATTGCGGCCACCAATCGGGATCTCGAGGAGGAAGTTCGGCGGGGCCACTTTCGTTCCGACCTCTTCTACCGGCTCAATGTCATTGCGCTCGAATTGCCGCCCCTTCGGGACCGGCGCGACGATTTGGTGCTGTTGATCGACAATTTCCTCCAGGAACTGTCTGCGGAACGGTCGAACGCTCCGAAGGCGCTGTCCTCGGAGGCCCTCGATGCCGTGATGGTGTACGACTGGCCCGGTAACGTCCGGGAACTGCAGAACGCGCTCGAACACGCGGTGGTCTTGAGCCGAAGCGACATCATCGACCCGCTGAGCTTGCCGGAGCGGATCACTCGGCGCCGGAAGGAACCGTTGGTGGCGGAACGATCGTCACCCAACCCGTCGCTCGACATCGTCGAGCGGGCGTATATCATGTGGGTGTTGCAGTCGGAGGGCGGCAACAAGACCCGCGCCGCCGAGGTGCTCGGGATCGACCCGTCAACGCTCTATCGCAAGCTGTCGCGGTACGAGGAGCAGACGCCCGATGCCTGAGCGACTGGCACCGGGCGATTCCGCGGGGGCGGAAACCCTTGCGATCATGGCGGCGGCGCCGAACTACAACAACTGGATGTACGAGGTCATCGCCCCGTACATCGGGCGTCGGATCCTCGAAGTGGGGTCGGGGATCGGGAACCTGTCGGCCCAGATGCTGGACGCGGGGGCGGAGCATTTGGTGCTGACCGACATGGATGAGTGGTACCGGGCTCGCCTTCGGGAACGGTTCGGAGCCAATCCGTCGGTTCGGGTCGATTCGCTGATGCTGCCGGACCCGATGGCGGCTGAGCGATTTGCCGCCGATCGGCTCGATACGATCGTGGCGTTGAACGTGGTCGAGCACATCGAGGACGACAGTGGGGCCTTGGGCACAATGCGGACGATGCTGGCGCCGGCCGGGCGGATCGTGATTCTGGTCCCAGCCATGCCGGCGATTTATGGGGAGATGGACCGCGAGCTGGGGCATTTCCGCCGGTACGGGAAGGGCAGCCTCGATCAGGCCTTTCGAACGGCGGGGTTTCGAGTTGACCGGATGTTCTGGTGGAACCGGGTTGGAGTGGCTGGGTGGTGGTTCAACGGGCGGGTTCGGAAGGTTACCCGAATCCCGATCGATCAACTGAAACGCTTCGATGGCCTGGTGCCGATGCTCAAACTTGAACGATTCCTGCCATTGCCGTTCGGCCAATCCCTGATCGCGGTGGGAACTCCCGCATGATCGAACTTCCCAAGCTCAGCGTGATCGTTCCGGTCTACAACGAAAAGAATACCCTCCGGACCATCATCGACCGACTGCACATGGTGCCGTTACCGATGGAAATCGTCGCCGTGAACGATCGGTCCACCGACGGGAGTGAGTCGATCCTCGATGAGTTATTGAAAGCGAAATTGATTGACGTCGTTATTCACCAGCCGGTCAATCGCGGTAAGGGCTTTGCGATTCGGACCGGAATCAAGCATGCCACCGGTGACGTGATCATCATTCAAGACGCCGACCTCGAGTACGATCCGATCGAGTACGGCAGCCTCCTCAGCCCGATCCTCGAAGGCAAAGCCGATGCGGTGTTTGGATCACGGTTCCTTGGCGGACCGCACCGGGTGCTCTATTTCTGGCACTCGCTGGGTAACCGCCTGTTGACGCTGGTCTCCAACATGTTCACCAATCTCAACCTCACGGACATGGAGACCTGCTACAAGATGGTCCGGGCCCCGCTGATGAAGTCGCTGATCTTGACCACCGATCGATTCGGGTTCGAACCGGAGCTGACGGCCCGGCTGTCGCAGGCCAAGGCCAAGATCTGGGAAGTCCAGATCTCCTACTCCGGCCGAACCTACGAAGAGGGCAAGAAGATCGGCTGGAAAGACGGGGTCGCGGCATTCATCCATATCGTCCGCTTCAATCTCTTTCCCCCCAAGAAGCGGCCGGCCGAGTGAATTCGGAACGGCACGGAGCAGGTGGATGGGCGGCGCGGCTGGTGATAGCCGCGCTGCTTATTTCGAGCTTGCTGCCGGTGCCGAACTGGTTTCCGTCCGAGCGATCGGTGCCGTGGTACGGCGCGGTCGCCACGCAGTGGCTGGTTGGGGGTGCCTGGGTCATCGGCGGGGCGCTCATCCTGGGGCTCGGCTCGCGGTGGTGGCCGCGGTTGTGGCGGGAGGGGAGTCTGGGTCAGGCGGTCGCCTCATTTGATCCCCTGCACCCGCGGGCCTTGGCGATCGTCGCGGTCGGGGCCGGCCTTGCCTATCTCGCGGTCGCAGCAGGGGTCTTCGATCGGCGGCCCTTGCTGATCGACGAAGTGATCCAAGTCTTCCAGGCTCGGACCTATGCCGCCGGTCGGCTGTGGCTTCCCGTCGACCCTGATCCGGCGTTTCGATCGACCCTCAATTTGGTGGAGTTCGAGGGACGATGGTTCGGCCACTTTCCGCCCGGCTGGGCGTTGCTGCTGGCCGCGGGTGAATTGGCCGGCGCCTCGTGGGTCGTCGGCCCGGTGGTTGGTGGTCTGACGGTCTGGATGTGGGGACTCGTCCTTCGGCGGATCGAGCCGTCGGCGCCGATTCGAGCCGGGGGCTTGCTGCTGTTTGCATTTGCCCCGCTGACGCTGTTCATGGCGGCGTCTCACATGAATCACGGCCCGGTGTTGTTCTGGCTCTTGGCGGCGGTGGCGGGTTGGCTGGCGTTCGTCGAGCGGCCGCGGGCGCTGACCGGCCTGGCCATCGGCGCGGCATTCGGAATGGCCGTGATTACCCGGCCGGCCGACGCCGTTGCCTTTGCGGTGCCGGCCGTGGTGTGGGCGTTGCCGCGCTTTGTGAGGTCGGGCAACCTGGCGCCGCTCGGATGGATCGCGCTGGGTGTCTTGCCCCCGCTCGGCTTTCTTGCCCTGGTCAACGGGGCCACGACGGGCTCGATCCTGAACTCTGGATACCAATTCTTGTGGGGCCCGAATGTCGGGCTTGGCTTCCATCCGGCTCCATACGGCCCGCCGCACACCGTGGGCCGGGGCTTCGAACTCGTTGCCCTCTATCTGCTCCGTCTCAACACCTTCTTGTTCGAGGCGCCGATTCCCGCACTGGTGCTCGCCGGCGTGGCGCTCGGCCTGTCGGGGCCGCTCCGGGCGGCCGACCGCTACCTGCTCGGGGCGGGGGCGGTCGTGCTGCTGGTGTATTTCGCCTACTGGCATGATGGCTTTTTCCTGGGGCCGCGGTTTGTCTATTCCCTGACCCCGTTGCTGGCGCTCTGGACGGTTCGGCTTCCCTCAGTGATCGTCGCCCGGTTCGGCAACGGCCTGGCGCACCGGGTCAGTGCCTACGCCATGGCGCTGGCCGCGGCCGGAACGGTGGCCTCCGGCCTGCCTGCCCGGCTGGGCGGGACGTCGGCGCTGCAGCCCGCGATGCGATTCGACGCCGATCGGGCCGCGACGGCCGCGGGGATTCGTGACGCCGTGATCTTCGTGCGAGAAAGTTGGGGCAGCCAGTTGGTGGCCCGGATGTGGGCGTTAGGCATCTCCAAACCAGACGCCGAGCGGTACTATCGTAACATCGATGGGTGCCGGCTCGATGGCGCTTTGGGGGAACGAGAGCGGGGGGATGGCAACGGGTCGATCGGGACCGTTCTCGACCCGCTGATGGCCGACTCGGCTCAGCTGGTCCGGTCGCCGTGGTCGCCGGATTCGTCCGAACGCGTGCTCATGGGGTCTCGGTACGACCGGCGGTGCGTGGCGCGAGTCAACGAGGACCGCCTCGGCACGACGATTTTGGCGCCCCAGCTCCTCAGCCGACGGCCCGATCTCTGGTTCGTCCGCGACCTCCACGAGCGAAACCGGCGGCTACTGGCGGCCCGGCCCACGGCGGCGGTCTACCTCATGTACCAGCCACCCGGGGCACCGGCGCCGGTCATCGTGCCGGCGAGCCGGGACTCGATGCTGGCGCTTCCCTGATCTCCGGGGCTCGCCCAATCGGGCCGCGCTCGGTCGTCAGTTCGCCGAGAGCGCCACCCGCGGATCGACCCGGGCCGCCCTTCGCCCGGGGACGAATGCCGCCGCGATCGATGGCAACCGGGAAGCCAATGGCCGCACCGATCGCGACCAGTCTCAATCCTTGCCCCACGACCATCCGAACGACCTGGCGGGGCTCGGCCCCAAGGGCCAGCCTGACACCGAGCTCGGCCCGCCGCCGTCCCACGACGTACGACAGCACCGCATAGATGCCGCCGATGGCCAGGAGCAGCGTCAAGACGGCGAAGAACGCCAGCACCGCGGCGAGTACCCGGCGGATTCCAAGGGACTCTGCATCATGTCGTCGAGGGTGGCAACAGAAAAAATTGGGAGCTCGGGGTCGAGATCGCGCACCAAGCGGCGAACCGTCTCGGTGATGGCCGACGGCGATCCGGCGGTTCGAACCACCGCGGCGAACCCGTCCAGGGGGTCGGTGCCCCGGTCATTCACGTTGAAGGACACGGTTGGCCGGGTCGGTTGGTCGAGGCCGTAATGTCTGATGTTGTTCACCACCCCGACGACGGTGCGCCAATTGGCGGTATCGGCTCCCTGGTACCGAAGCCGTCGCCCGATCGGGTCCTGGCCCGGCCAATTGAGCCGGACGAAATCTTCGCTGACCACAGCGGCGGTCGTCGTTTCGGAACCAAAGATCCTGCCGCGGGTGACTCGAACCCCGACGGCCTCGAAAAACCCCGGTGTCGCCAGTTGGGTCAGCGTGACCGGGTTGGCGGCGCCGGGCGGCCTTGGCGCGCCGCCCTCGGCGAGAAAGAAGTTTCCGTTGTGGCAGCCGGCGACCGGGAGGCACCTGACCAGACCGACGCGCTCGACCCCCGGCACCGACCCGAGGCCCGCGAGCAGGCGCGCGTGAAACTGGCGGATCGAGGTCGAGTCGGGATAGCGGACCGCGGGGAGGGCAACCCGAAACGTCAGGACGTTCTCGGTCCGGATCCCGGGGTCAATGGCGCGGACCCGTTGATAGGCCCGGGCCAGCATCCCGCTTCCCACCAGAAGGATCGAGGCGAGGCCCACTTCGGCCACGACGAACCCGTTGAGCAGGCGCCGATGGGGGCGGCGGCCTGGCGAAGCAGGGTCTCGAGGTCCTCGAGCATCGCCCCGCCGTGCGCTGCCCGAAGATCGCCGGGTATGAGGCGGAGCATGGCCCGGAACAGCCAGAGCCCGATCCGGATCACATGGCCTCCTTCGGATGGAGCCTCCGCTCGGCGGCGGATACCAAGGCGGCGAGTCGCCTCGTCTCCGCCGCCAGGGCCTGTCGTCCGGTCCGGGTCAGCCGATAGTACTTCCGCCGTTCGCTCTGCCCCCGAGGGTGGGCACCGTGGTTGCTCAGGGAAGCGATCCAGCCCTGTTCCTCCAGCTCCGCGAGGGAGCCGTAGAGCGTTACCGGCCACAGCACGACGGTGTCCGTGCTGCTGGCCCGGACCTGTTCGGCGATGGCCGCGCCATGGCGATCGTCGTCGACGAGGGCGAGCAGGATGTGGAACCAGTGGGGTTTCATGGCGCCAGCGATAGGCTACAATAGTATATCATACATTACTGTAGCATGCAACGAGGCTTCAGGTGCCGGCCCCGGCTTGCTCCGGCGGGCGGTTTCCAATCAGCACCTGGAGGATCGAGGCCAGGACCACGACGATTCCCGGGGCGATCATGTTGTACCAGAGGAAGGCGATGTGCAGGGTTCCTTGCTTCTCGAGGACAAACAACCCGATGATCACCGCCTGGGCAATGAGGGCCGCGATGAACACGGCGGTGCCGTGAACCCGCTTGACGAAGAGGGCGGTGAGGAAGACGCCCAAGATCGTGCCGTAGAACACCGACCCGATTTCGTTGACGGCTTGAATCAGATTGTCGTACAGCGAAAACAACGCCGCGAACGCCAGGGCCAAGAAGCCGAAAGCCACCGTGGCCCACTTGGTCGCGGTCACCTGGCCCGCGTCGGTCCGGGGTGAGCGCCAGAGGTCGACCGTGGTGGTGGTGGCCAGCGCGCTCAGTTCGGCACTGGTGCTGCTCATGCCGGCGCTGAAGATGGTCGCGAGGAGGAGCCCGACAATCCCGATCGGCAAGTGGTCCATGATGAACGACACGAAGATGTAGTCCGAGTCAACCGGTTCGGCCCCGGGCAGGTTCGCGGCAATCAGGGCGCGGTACTGGTTGCGAATCTCCCCGTCCCGCGCGAGCGACGATTGGACGTCACCCAGGGCCCGTGCTGCGCTGACCGGATCGTCGCCCCGTTGGGCATCGAGCAAGTCGGTGGAGCGCGCGGTGATCTGCCGGAGATTGTCCGCGTGTTGCCGGGCCAGGTCCTGCGCCGCCGTTCCGGCCGAGGCCGTTCGGTTGAGCGCGTTCACATTGGTTTGATTCCAATGGACCGGACTCTGGTGGAAGAGATAGAACACGAACACCAGCACCCCGGTCAGCAGAATCAGGAACTGCATCGGAATCTTGATGATGCCGTTCCAGAGCATGCCCCGTTTGGCTTCCGCGGCGTTCTGCCCGCTCAAATACCGCTGGACCTGGCTCTGGTCGGTGCCGAAGTAGGCCAACTGGAGGAAGAAGCCGCCAATCAAGCCGCTCCACAGGGTGTAGCGGGTCTCCGGGTTCCACGACAGATCGATGGCCTTGAGTTTTCCGAGGGCGCCGGCAAGTCGGAGGCTCTCGCCGAAGGTCATGACGTCGCTCAGGTAGTAGACGGTCAGTCCAAAGGCGGCAAAGAGGCCGGCGAACATCACCGTCATCTGTTGCTTGTGGGTTACCCCGACGGCGCGGGCGCCGCCCGTGGTGGTGTACAGGGTGACCAGGACTCCGATGAAAATGCAGGTCCAGGAGAGTGGCCAGCCGAGGACTTTGCTCAAGACGATGCTCGGCCCGTAGATCGTGATTCCGGCACCGAGCCCCCGTTGGATCAGAAACAGGATGGCCGTGAGCGCCCGGGTCCGTTGGTCGAAGCGCCGGCCGATGAATTCATAGGCGGTGAAGACCTGCCATTTGTAATAGAGTGGGATGAAGACGAAGCTCACCACCAGCATGGCGAGCGGCAGTCCGAAATAGAACTGCACGAACCCCACCCCGTTCAGGTAGCCTTGGCCGGGCGTGCTGAGAAAGGTGATCGCACTGGCTTGGGTGGCCATGACGCTGAGGCAGACGGCCCACCACCGGGTGTCGTCCCGTCCCCGAAGATACGCCTCCGCGGTGTCGGTCTTGCGGGTTTTCCAGACGCCATAGGCGACGATGAAGCCGAGGCCGCCGAGAAGGACCAGCCAGTCGAGCCAATGCATGGGAGCCAATGATAGCCGATTCGGTGTAGATTCGGCGATGATCGTGCCCTCGGTTTCCGCGAGTCGATGGCTGGTGCTGGCGTCGCTGGCGGCGGCCGGCCTTGGGTCCACAGTCGTCGCCCAGACCGGCCGAATCGCGGGAACGGTCACCGATACCCTCAATCGTCGCCGGCTGGCGGGCGCGACGATCCTGATCGAGGGCCTCAAGCGAGTCTTCGAGACCGATTCTTCGGGCCGGTTCGTGGCCGACAGCATCCCGCCCGGCACCTATCAGGTTTCTTTCCGTCATCCGATGCTCGACACCCTGGCCATCCGGGCCACGCCGGTGTCCGTGGTGCTGGCGGCGGGCGGCCTGGCCCGGGTCGGGCTTGGGGTGCCGTCGGGCCGGACCTTCCTTCGTCTCTGCGTCGCCCGATCCGAGGCCTCGAGCCAATCGGCGGTGTTCGGGGTCGTTCGGAACGTCCTGACCAATGAGCCGGTGGTCGGGGCCGTGATCCGGCTCAGTTGGGTTGCGATGCTAGTCGACCCGGCGATCGGGGTGCGGCGAGTGGTCGAGTCGCGGGCCGACACGACCGACGCCGCCGGACGCTACGTCGGGTGTGGCTTGCCGACCGGCCTGGCGGTGACGGTCACGGCGACCGCTCCGGGGCTTGGCGGGGTCAGCGCGGAGGTGCCGCTCCGGGCCGAGGAAGCGGTGCCGTTTCACATCAGCCTCGTTCCGGCTGGGGCAACGGCCGATGCCAGCCTGACGGGCCGGGTCCTCGACGGCGAGCGACGGCCGGTGCCGGGCGCGGATGTCTGGGTGGTCAGCGGGAGCGGGGGAAGTCCGGTGGCCCGAACCGACTCAGCGGGGCGATTCACGCTCGGCAGCCTTCCCCCGGGGACGGCGACCGTCTCGGCCCGGCGGATCGGTTCGACGCCGGCATCGAAGATCGTGGGATTGGCCGCCGGGGGAAGCACGGTCGTCCAGCTCACGTTGACGCAGCAGGTGCTGGTATTGCAAGAACTCACCGTCGAGGCCAAGCCGGTTTCCCGGGCCCAACGGGCGGGATTTTCCGAACGCAAGCAACGCGGCTTCGGCAAATTCCTCGATCAGGATGCCCTGTCCCGCCTGTTGGCGGTCGATGCGAGTATGCTCTTTCGGCAATTGCCGTTCATTCGCTTGACGGAGAGTTCCGGCGGCTCGGTCCTGATGAACCAGTCGTCTCGGGGCTTTGGCGGCGGCGGCCCTTGCGCTATGACCTTGTTCGTGGACGGAATGGAAACGCCGCCCGACGCCATCCGCGGATTGCCGAAGGAGCAGATCGAAGCGGTCGAAGTCTACAACAACGGGGCCGACGTCCCGATGGAATACACCCGTCCGTCGACCGGCTGCGGCGCCGTGCTGGTCTGGATCAAACGCTAGGTGGCGCCGCCCGCTATGTTTGAGCCATCCTCGCCGGGAGGCGTCTCATGGAATGGTCCATCGTCGGGCTCAATTTCCTCTATGCGGTGCTTGGGGTTGTGCTGATGTTCGTCGCGTACCGGGTCTTCGATCTGCTCACGCCCCAGGTCAACTTTCCCGACGAACTCAAGAAGGCCAACGTCGCCGTCGCGATTGTGATCGCGGCCCTCTTTCTGGCGATCGCGGTGGTGATCGCGGGGGCGCTGAATTGAGGGGCGGGTGGCGGGCACTCTGGCTGACTCTGGGCCTCGGGTCTGCCGGGCTCACGGCCCCGCTGGTCGGCCAGCCGAGCCGTTCCGCCGACCGGTATGACGATCATTTCCGGAAGTACTCGAAGCGGTTTTTCGGCCCGGCCTTCGATTGGCGATGGTTCAAGGCTCAGGGGCTGACCGAAAGCGGGCTCGATTCGACCGCCAAGAGCCGGGTTGGGGCCGAGGGCGTGATGCAGCTGATGCCGACGACTCGGCGCGAGATTGCCAGCAAGAACCCGGACATGAGACAGGTGAATGACGCCGAGTGGAATGTCGCGGCTGGGATTGCCTACGACCGGAGCTTGTGGCGACTCTGGGCCCAAGACTCGGTCGATCGATATCTCCCTGAGTTCATGTTCGCGAGCTACAACGCCGGCCGCCGGACCATTCTGACGGCCCAGCGAACCGCGCAAGACAGCCGGCTCGACATCCGGGTCTGGCCCTCCATCGAGTCGATCGCCCCCCAAGTGACCCGGTGGCGCTATCGGGAAACGGTCGACTACGTGAAACGGATCGATGCCAATTTGAACCGGCTCGACTCACGCGGGCGTCTTCGAACGCGATGACCGGAGCGGAGAAGGCGGCCCGATTCCGGTCGCTGCATCAGGGCCCGGGGGCGTTCGTCATCGCCAACCCGTGGGACGCGGGCTCGGCGCGGGTCCTTGCCGGACTCGGGTTTCAGGCCTTGGCCACCTCGAGCGGTGCCGCGGCCGGGGTGCTCGGGCGTCGGGATGGCCAGGTGTCGCGCGATGAGGCGCTGGCGCAAGCCCGGGCGATCGTGACGGCCACCGACCTCCCGGTGTCGGCCGATCTGGAAAAGGGCTTTGGCGACGAGCCCGGCGTCGTGGCCGAGACGATTCGGATGGCGGCGGCCGTTGGCCTGGTTGGTGGGTCGATCGAAGATGCCACCGGCAATCCGGACCAACCGCTGTTCGATCTGGGCCACGCGGCCGAGCGAATTGCCGCCGCCGCTGAGGCGGCCCGGGGGTTTCCCTTCGTGCTGACGGCGCGCTCCGAAAACTTCCTCCGGGGTCGTTCGGATCTGGACGATACCATCGCGCGATTGCAGGCCTTTGAGCGGGCCGGCGCCGACGTGCTGTTTGCGCCCGGGCTCCCTGATCTGGTCGCCATTCGCGCGGTCTGCGCGGCGGTGTCGAAACCGGTCAACTTCATGGTCGGAATCAGGGGCCGGTCGTTTTCAATGGCCGAACTCGAAGCGGCCGGGGTGAGGCGCGTAAGCCTGGCCACCTCACTGTACCGGACGGCAATGACCGCGTTGGTGGACGCGGGGCGCGAGATCATGGCCGATGGCACGTTCGGGTATCTCGATCGCGCCATCGTCACGGCCGAGCTCAACACCCTGATGCAGGGAGGCACATGAAGAGCGTCAACACCAAACGGATGACCGCCTACCGTCTGGCGGCGAATCCGCCAGTCCTTCGGCCGGGGGTGGTCAGGCGGACGTGGATGGACGAATCGCCCAGCCGGTTCGCGTATCGATGCCTTCCCCTTACCATCGCCAACAGTTTCGGCTGGGAACTCTTAAGCCCAACGACGCTCGAAGCCAGCTGGAACGGGGGAATGCTCCAGTCCGACATCACCGTCACGGTGCTGTCCGGCGACCCCGAGGTGGTGACGAGCCATTTTGGCACCGGGGTGCTGACGTTTCACACCGGGTACCTGTTCCGGACCGACGCCGGCATTTCGCTCATGGCGATGGGGCCGCCGAATGCGCCCAAGGATTCGATCTCGGCGTTGGCAGGGGTGATCGAGACCTCGTGGGCCCCGTATCCGTTCACCATGAATTGGCGCTTCACGCGGCCCAACACGACGATCCGGTTCGAGGAAGGGGAGCCGTTCTGTTTCATCGTCCCGGTGTCGATCGGCACGCTGGAAGGGACCCGGCCCGAGATCGCCGAACTCTCGTCGGACCCGAAGACCTTGGCGAAGTACGAGGAGTGGGTCGCGTCACGGTCGACGTTTATTTCGGACCTGAAGGTGGAGGGGAGCGAGGCCCGAGATGACAAGTGGCAGAAGCGGTACTCCCGGGGCCTCGAGCCCGACGGGACGCCGACGCCCTATGACCAGTGCTCGGCGGTCACCGTCCGGGAGTTCGTCGATGCCGGCGCCCGGCGCGACAAGGGGCGGTAGCAGTCATCAGGCGCCCTTGGCCTTCTCCTTTTCCCACGAGTCGCGGAGGGTCACGGTGCGGTTGAACACCAAGGCGCCCGGTGCCGAATCGACGACATCGGAGATAAAGTATCCGGTCCGTTCGAATTGGTACCGGGTGCCGACCGGGTCCGTCGCGACCGACGGTTCGATCTTGGCGCCCTTGACCACCGTAAGCGAGTTCGGGTTGAGTGCCGAGATGAAATCCTGCCCCTCGGGAACCGCCTCGGGATCGGCCAATG
>JAYTTT010000415.1:0-4333 GCA_043744895.1 Gemmatimonadota bacterium
GGCGGCGCTCTTGGCTGCCCTTCCAGAGGAGCGGGCGGCCTTGTTGAGCCGCCGGTTGCTTGAACCCAAAACAGGTCGTCAGGGAGGTACCTAACGTGAGTGCACCGATTGCGTCGTTCGCCGGCGCGGCCCTCGAGCCACCGTCAATCCCGGTCTCCGCGTCCAGCGACGCGGGCGAGACCGTGCCCTTCGATGTCACGCTCGGTGCGGCAATCGCCGTCGGACTCCCGGTCACGCCCGCGGCGATTCCCGTTGGCCCGGCCGAGCCGGTCCTCGAGCTGATTCTCGACGGCGAATGGCTGCTGGACGAGCCCGTAGTGTCACTCGAGGCCAATCAACCGGCCGACGATCGGCCGATGAATGAGCCCGTGGCCGCCAGCGGCGAGCCGATGGTGCTGGAAAAGAATCTCGACTCCTGGCTGGCCGCGTTCGGCCGGCGGGAACGATCCAACCCGCAGAGCGGGGACGGCCTGACTGACCCGCATCTCGTGCGGCTCGACGAGCCTGAGACGGTCGAGGCGCCGGACCAGCTGACGACCGTGATCCCGTCGATCGGTGTCCATCGGCTGTGGCCAGTTGAAACCGTGGTATTGCCGGTAGTCCAGCCGCAACCGACGGTAGATGCGGTCCCGTCCGATCGGTTGGTGGCCGACATCGACATCGCAATCGACATCGACCATGACCGGTCCGCGACTCGCCCGCGCCTCATGGCCCGGCCGATGAGCCAGCCAACGGTGGAGATCGGAGGGTTCGACTTCCCGAGTTTCCCTGATCAGGTGGAGGCGACCTTTCCGGCACCCGTCGCTCCGGCGGCCGCCAGTGCTCTTGGCCTTGCCGTTCCAGCCCCCCGAATCGTCGACGGGGGCCCCTCCGACATGGTTGCCATGACTCCCGCCGACCGGATCGCCATCGTTCCCGACTTGGTCGCTCCGGTCCAGGCGTCGCCGCGCCAACCGAATGCCCCGACCGACCTCCTCGCGATCTCCGCTCAATCCGCCGGAACGCAGGGTCGGCTGGGCGAGGGACTGACGCAGGCAACGGTCGAAGCCGCGGCGCGCCCCGGGCCAGTCTCGACTTCGCACGAGCCCCGGCCGTTCGGCCCCAATGGGGCGGCGATTGCGCGGGCGGTATTCCATCAAACGGGGGGCGAGCCGAGTCCCGACGCTCGCACCTCGGACCGCCGGCCGCAAGGCGACCAGTCGGCCGAGCAATCTGAGCCCGTTTCCCGGACGCGACCGGCCACTGCGGCGCCGACGTTTGAGCCCAGCACCGTGGCGGGGCGGGGCCCAATCCTCGCCGAACCGGTATCGGGTCAGTCCGTCGAGCCCGTGGACACCCCGGTGCTGGCGGCCCCCACTCCGCTCGATCGGATCGCTCGGCGGGTGGACCACCTGACTCTTGACCTCAAGGATGATGCTGGTGACTTCGGCCGGCTCCGAGTCTCGATGAGCGGGCCGCTGGTCCGGGCCACGATCATGCCGAACGACCCCGCCATGGCCGACCGGCTCAATCTCGAGATCCGCCAGCTCAAGATGAGCCTCCAGGAACGAGGGTTTCCGGAGCCGAGGCTTACCGTCCAGGCTCCCAAGACCACCGAACCGGTCAGCTGGGTTCCGGCCGCTCGCGAAGCGATCCTGGATATCGCGGCCCCGGGACAGCCGAACACCCAACGCCGCGGCAACGACGATGACCGCAGGGACCGGTGGACGCCGAGCCGGGATCAGCGGCCGGATGAGCAGCGCCAGCAGGAGCAGGCCCGCCAACCTCGGCGGGATCACTCAGGAGACCCGAAATGACCTTCCCTCTGGCAGGACTTGCAACCAAACCAGCGACCGTGCTGAAGACGGAACGAACCGACTTGGGCAAGGGTGATTTTCTGAAACTCTTGATCACCCAACTCAAGTTCCAGGATCCGCTCAACCCGTTGGCTCCCGACGCGTTTGCGGCCCAACTGGCTCAGTTCACCTCGGTCGAGCAATTGACCAAGCTCAACGAGACCATTGCCTCGCAGAAGCAGGACTCCGCCCTCCGGACCTTGCTGGACAAAACCAGCCTCGGCGCCTCCCTCATCGGCCGGCACATCCTGGCCGAAGGCGACGAGTTTACGGTCGACGCCAGCGGGAACGCGACCATTCGCGCCTCTGTGGCGGCCGATGGGGGCAAGGCGACCCTGGTCCTGCTCGATGGCAACGGGAATGCTGCATCCACCAAGACAGTCGGGGTGGTCCGAGGCGGCTCGCAGGTCATCAAGATTGCGACCGGCCTGCCGGCCGGCACCTATCGCTACCGGCTCGACGTCGAGTCTGGGAGCGGAGCTCGGGTGCCGGCCCGGACCTTTACCGACGGGGTCGTCGACGGGGTGCTGTTCGAAGGCGGCGTGGTATGGCTCAAAGTAGGCAATCGGAAGATCCAGCTCGAGAAGTTGTCAGAGATAACCCCTTGAAGTCAGGAGACACAGAACTATGATGCGCGCACTCTTCGCCGGCGTGTCCGGCCTCCGCAATCACCAGGTGCGGATGGATGTGATCGGCAACAACATCGCGAACGTGAATACCGTGGCGTTCAAATCGTCCCGGGTCACCTTTGCGGAATCGTTCAACCAGCTCCTCCAAGGCGCCACCCGGCCTCCGGCCAATTCGGGCGGCCGCAATCCGACCCAGATCGGTAACGGCATGAACATCGCCAGCATCGACACCAAGTTCACCCAGGGAACGCTCCTCGGGACCGGGGTGAAGACCGACGTGGCGATCACGGGCGAAGCGTTCTTCGTCGTCAAGGGCAATGGCAAGTCGTTGTACACCCGGGCCGGCAATTTTCAGTTCGACGCCAACGGGCGGCTGGTGGCCCCGAGCAACGGATACATCGTCCAAGGTATCAACTCCGACAGCCTCGGCAACTTCTCGGCTTCGTCGGCGGTCACCGACATCGACTTGACCCTCAACCGGAAGTCGCCGGCCCGGCCGACCCAGCTGGTCCGGATGGCCGGCAACCTGAACTTGAATCAACGGATTACTCAGACCAGCCCAGCCACGGTATCGGAACCCCACTTGATGTCGATTACCGCGTTCGACACGGTGGGGCAGGCGCACAATCTGGTGATGAAATTCAATCAGGTATTCGCCGGGACCCCGCCAGTCCCGAACAATACTTGGACCTACTCGATTACCAGTGCCACCGCGGCCGTTGAGGCTATCAACAACGGGACGCCCCCAGTACCGAGCCCGCTCGGTGCCAACCAGGGTGTGGTGACCTTCAACGCTAACGGACAGATGGTGGACTTCAGCAACGGCTCGGTCAGCCTCACGGCTGGGCCGGTTAGGATTTTAGTGAGCCCCACGTCCGGCGGAACGCCATTCGCGATCGATATGGATCCCGGGACGATCAACGGTATCAATGGCCTCTCGCAGTTTGCCAATCCGTCGAACGCGGTCTTTACCAGCCAGGATGGCTACACCAGCGGCGATCTGCAGGACCTGGCCATCGATTCCAGTGGGGTGATCACCGGGTTCTACACCAATGGAGTGAGCCGGCCGGTTGCCCAAATGTCGCTGGCCAACTTCAACAACCCGTCGGCGCTGCTCCGCCGTGGCGACAACATGTTCGAGACCTCACCGAACTCGGGCGTGCCGGTGTTGGGGTTCGCGGGAACGAGCAACACGTCCACCATTACCTCGTCCGCCCTCGAGTCCTCGAATGTGGACCTCGCCGAGCAGTTCACGGATTTGATCACCACCCAGCGAGGCTTCCAGGCGTCGGCCCGGATGATCACCACCGCCGATGAGATGCTCACCGAGTTGGTGAATCTGAAGCGATAGGCCCCCGGTGAACCGGGGAAGGCGTCGAGCCAGACGCTCCCCCGGTTCTTTCCGCCTCGAAGTGCCGCGCGGCAATAACCGCCGAGCCGGTCCGGAAGAGAATTCCCAGAGCCCGGTTCCAGCTCTCCGACGATCCTCGGTAACCCACCTAACGACAACGACTTGCCCTCACCCAGCTCGGGAGCGACGCCACGGTACGCCCGTTGCTTTTCAACCACCCGGAAGGTCACACCATCGGTCGACTCATTCCAGGTGAAGCATGTCCGAAACAGCGAATCCCCCAGCGGCACCGGTGGCGCCCGGCGACGGCGCCGAGAGCCCGGCCAAGAAAACGCCTCCCAAGATGCTGCTGCCGCTGGTGGTGGCGTTGATGACCGTTGCCGGCGGCGTCGTGGGCGTCCTGGTCATCGCGCCGAAGCTGGTGGCTCACCGAGCATCGGTGCAGGCGGGCCTCGAGGCCCCCGAACCCGGCAACACCGAGGCAGGCAAAGGCGAAACCAAGGGGCTTGAAGGCGAGA
>JAYTTT010000416.1:0-16974 GCA_043744895.1 Gemmatimonadota bacterium
AAACTCCCCACCGGCTTGGTATCGCGCCGGTACATCTCGGGCACGACCCAGTAAGTATCGCCGTACTTCCGGGTCGAAGGCCAGATCTCGTCGAGCGAGTTGGCATCGTACAAGGTTCCGGCCTTCATCACATACTGGATATTGGCCGTGTTCCGGATGTCGTCGAGTGGATTGGCGTTCAGCACCATGAGGTCGGCGAGCTTGCCGACCGAGATCGACCCGAGATCGTCCTCGAGCCCTAAGAAGATGGCTCCGTGCATGCTGGCGACCTCGAGGGCCGTCATGTTTCCGGTTGCCTTGGCCGCCATCCACACGTCCCAGTGGCTTCCCAAGCCCGGCTGCTGCCCGTGCGACCCGACCGCCGAGTATCCCCCGGCCGCGATGATATCGGCGACCTGCTGCGCCTGGATTCCCATCGAGTAGTCGGTTTCCGGACGCTTGATGAACCGGCGGGTGTGGGGAATCAGCTGGCGCCACGGAATCCACTTCTGCTGCTTGGCGTCGAGCCAAATCGGGCTTTCCTGCCAGAAGTACTCCTCGTTCCATCCTCCGAAGCCGCTGACGAGCGGGGTATGGGAATAGACCGAACGAGTCTTCCCCATGAAGGTGACGAAGTCCTTATACAGCGGCGACTGCACGGTGACGTGCTCGAAGCCGGTGTGGCCGTCCATGGCCATGCTCAGTTTGTGGTTGAGGTCGTCGCTCCCTTCGGCGGTAACCCGAAGGCCCAGTTCCCGGGCCGCGTCGACCGCCCACTGGCGCTGCCGGCGGGTCGGCTGGAGGTACTGCTTCAGCAGCATTGCCCCCCATGACATTCTCCGCTTGACCTCGGTGACGGCAATGTCCCGGCTGGCGACCTCGTTGGTGCCCGGCGAGTCGCCGTTGGTGAGGGCCTCGGCCACGCTGAACACCCGCGGGCCAACCGTCTCGCCCGCCTCGATCAGCTCGGCCGTCGGGAAGGCGGCGACCGAAGACGTCGAGGGATCGTTGGTCGTCGTCACCCCGTAGGCCAGGTAGATGGCCGATTCGAAGTCGTGCTTGGGCATCATCCCGACGTGCTCGCGATGATGGTGCGCGTGCATGTCGATCCACCCGGGAATGATGGTCTTCCCGGCAACGTTGACCACCCGGTCGGCGCCCTTCGTGCTGCAGGACCCGACGCAGCTGATCCGGCCCGCCTTGATCAGGATGGTCCCGTTCGGAATGACCCGTTTGTTGTCGAGCGTCACGATCCGGGCCCCCGTCAGCGCAATCGTGCCTGAGGGAATTGCCCGCGGAGTCGAGAGCGTGATGGTGACGCTATCGGTCTTGCCGGCGGCCACATCGTGCGAAAAGAACCGGTTGGCGCTGGCAAAATCGACGACCGTCGCATTCCGCCACCGGGGGTAGAGGCCACCCACGGTCGAGAGGGCCACGGCATTGAACGCTCCGCCATTCTTGGCGATCAGGGGGACTTGATCGCCCGATCCGCCCGGAGGCAACGGCGCAAGGTAGACATTGCTGCCCTGGTTGAACGCAATCCACTTCCCGTCGGGTGAGACGGCGGCGTCGGCCGAATTCTTTACGTTGGCGTGGGTCTTCCGGTCGGTACCGTCCATCCGCACCGAGACGATCTGGACACCCCGGTCCGGCCCGAACGCCTTGCCCACACCGTAATAGAGCCGCCCATCGGTCCCAACCGTCGGACGGATGTCATCGATTCCGCCACCGGATACCACCACTTGGGCAATATCGGTCTCGGAACCACCCGCCGCCGGGATCCGAACCAGGTCGGAGTACGGATTCCGGGTCAGGGTCGACCCCCGCGCGGTGGCCCCTGAGCCCCGCGCCACGACGATCTCCCGGCCATCGGGGGTCCAGGTCGGGTTGAGATACTCGCCGGGATCGGTCGTCAGGCGAACCGGAGTTCCGCCGGCCGCCGGCACCCGCCACAAGGCACCGAGCCGGCCGTCATCAACCGTCGTGAACGCAATCGACTGCCCGTCCGGCGACCACACCGGCTGGAATTCCTGCGGATCGAAGCCCGCCGACGTGAGTCTTCGGGGGGTACCGTTCGGCAAATCCATCAGATAGATCCGGCCGAGCGCCTGGAAGGCCAGGGTCCGACCGCTGGGGGAGGCACTGGCCCAGCGCACGAACCGAACATTGAAGGCCCCGTCGGACAGCTTGTTCTTGGCCCAGGCCTGTTCGGAAACGGTTCGCCGGACCCGGGCGGAGAATGGAATCGTCGTCACTTGGCCGCTCGCCACGTCGACCCGTCGGATCTTCCCCCCTTGGTGGAGCACGATGCTCCGGCCATCGGCTACCCAGCGATATCCGGGGTAGGTTCCGTTGATGGGGATGCTCTCCTCGGACAGGTCCATCTCCACGGGGTCCATCAAGAGCCGCTCGGTGCCGAGGCGGAGGTCGCGAATCCAGAGCGCCGACCGCGGACCGAACACGTGGCCCTTGAACTCAAGCGTCCCGCCCGGAACCTTGCGCATGAAGGCGAGGTAGCGGCCGTCGGGACTCGGCTCGGCGGCATAGGCGCCGCCGCTGGTCGCCCGGTCTTGCTGCTGCGACTCGCCGGCCGTAATCGGCCGGACCTCACCGTTGCGCAGGTCGAACCGGTGGATCTGAATGGTGCCCTTGAGGACATCCTCCTGGCCCCAGAATCCGGTCGGTTGGGCGGTGTAGACGTCGTAGTAGAGATACTTCCCGTCGGCCGAGGTGGTGGGCCGGGACGGCATCTTGCCGACGGCGCCCTTGACCAACTCCACGCCCTGTCCCCCGTTCCGGTGGTACATGACGAGCGAGTTCCCGGCAAACCCCTGGGTCTTGGTCACGATGACATACTGGCCGTCGGCCGTCCACACCGGCGACCGCATCGAGGCCGCCGGATCGAGGGACACCGACCGGGGGTTGCTCCCGTCGGCATCCATGATCCAGAGGTTGTTCTGGCTTTTTCGGTCCGAAATGAACGCGATCGTCTTGCCGTCGGGTGAGAAGCGGGGATGGAAGTTGATCGCGATCCCGCTGCCCTGGGTCAGGCACTCGGCTTGGCCGCCCAGAGCCGGGACCCGATAGATCTGGCTCAGTAGATCGAAGACGACCCACTTGCCGTCGGAGGAAACGTCGAGCGAAGTCCAGGTGCCCTCGTCGACGGTGAAGTCGATTTCCCGGACCCGCCCCCTGGGCTTGGTGACGTCCCACCCGGTATCGGCCGGAGCCTGGGCGACCAGCGGCTGGAGATTGGTGGCCAACGCCACGGCAACGCCGATCACAAAACCGATCCGAGTCATAGTGCCTCGCGCGGACGAAAAGAAGGGAGGCCGGAAGCAACTCCGGCCCCCCAAAGAGACTGCCCTACTCGTAGCGCAGGTGCGGCGCTCAGGCCCCGTTGATTTCCTTCGTCGGGTGCGGCCAGCAGGTGGTCGAGCCGTAGGCCCGGTTGGTGAACGGATTGGCCCCGACCTTCCAGGGGGTGTTCGTTCGGAGGAGGTCGTTGAGCCGATGACCGCCCTCAAACGACAGTTCTTTGCGCCGTTCTTCGATGATGTGGGCCACCGCCTCGGCCTGATTGCCGGCGACCAGCGCCGGGAGGGCCGGGGTCAGGGCCGCCCGCCGAGCGTTGATGATCGCCATCGCAGGGGCAAACTGACCCTGGCGCGCCAAAGACTCGGCGAGGACCAGTTGAGCCTCGATGTAGCTCGCCAACCGCATAGGTGAGTTGAGGCCGGTGTACTTGGTGGTCCGCCACAGCCGGACTTCAGCGTTGAAGGAACCCCGCCCCGCATCGGCCACCAGCACCCGCGGGTCGTTCATGCTCCGGTACGCCGTCGCGACGGTGTAGGCACCTTGCTGGTCGGCCAAGCGCCAGAGCTTGTTCCAGCGCCGAGGGCTTTCGGCGCCGCGGTCGGCGTTCCTGCTGAACCCGGCCGGGACCGCTTGAGCGGCGGCGGCAGCCCCGGCGTAGTTCTTGAGATCGAGCCTGACCCGAGCCAAGCCGGTGCGGGCCATGTTCAAGATATCGGTATTTGCCGCGGTAGGCGCCGCGGTCGCGCCGAGGGTAATGGCCTCGTTGAGCCTTGTTTCGGCGATCGTGAGCGCGGCGGTATTCGGTTGCCGAGCCCCACCGTCGAACGCCACTTCGCAGAATCCTTCGCCCATCAGCAGGTAACTGTATCCGCCGTAGGCCCGAACGGTCATCTTCAAACCCGCCTTATCGGGAACTTTGGCATCAGTCCAGTCGGGGTTGCCAAGGCGATTGTAAATGTCCTCGGACTGGAACCGCGCGGTGTGGAGCGTGCGCTGCATCCCGAAGTTGCCTTCACAGGCACCGACGACGTAGTCGTCCTGGTCCGCATCGATGGTGCGTTCCCCCCAATTGGCAAGGGGCACGTTGGAGTTCGAGGTCTCGTACTCATCCGAGTGGACCGACGAGCCCGACATATAGTTGCTGTACGCGCACTCGAAATCGCCGATGACGCTGCGAACCAGAACCGCCGCAAGCGACGGGTCGTTGATCTGTTCGGACGGGATCCGGCCCGGAAAGTCGACATCGAGCAGGCCTCCACACGCGCCCAGGGTGGCGACGAACGCCGCCGGGATCATCAGTCGGCTGATCTGCCGAACAACCATGGTATTCATTTGGGGTATCTCCTTGGTCGTCGGTTAGAAGGTGAATCGGAAGGTGGTTCGGATCCGGGCCAGCTGCGGCCACGACTCCTGGGTGTAACCGAAATTGCCGTTGACGTCGTTGGAACGGTTCGGCAACAGCTCCGGATCGATCCACTCAGCCCCGAACGAGGTCTTCTGGGCTCGCCACAGGAAGGCCATGTTCTCCGCCGAGAGGGTGACCGACCCGCGCGACGCCCCCAGCCAATTGGTGAGGGTCTTGGGCAAGTCGTAGCTGGCCGACACGGTGCGGAGCCGGGCAAAACCGGCATCGAACAACCCGGTCGCTCCCGGGCCGTTCGGATCGAGCCGGTAGGCTTCCACGATCGGGTCGCCCGAAACCGAGGCCCGGGAATTCCGGAAGAAGGTATGCTGGGCGCCAACGTCCCCGACGATGGCATGGTGGCCGCCGACATAGTCGATCAGCCCGAGCAAGCGGAGCCGCTGTCCAATCCGAACCGTGGCGCTGAATGACCCGTTCCACGACGGGGTGGGCCGGCCGGCATAGAGACGCGGCGCAGTTCCGCACGGGACACTTGACCCATTCCCGACCCCGGCGTTCGGGTCGGGGGTTTTCCCGTCGCTCAGCTTGGCAGCCAGGTCGGTTCCGCCCTCGCAAATCGGGTTGGTGGCGAGGGGGAGCGTGTACGGCCCAACCGGGACCTGGATGACCGTGGAGCTCTTGACCCGCTTGTAGAAGAAGGCGTTCGGGGCATACCCCTGGGCGTTCCACTGTTGGATGTACGAGTTGCCCACGAACGCCGTCGGGGTGCCGCCGAGATCGGTGATCTTACTGGCGTTGGTGGCGATGGTGCCCCGAAGATCGATGCCCAGGTTCTTGGTGTTGATCACCGACCCATCGAGGCCCAACTCGATGCCGTTGTTCCGGACGTTGCCGAGGTTGAGGAACTGGGCCCCGGGGAATCCGCGCGACGGCCGGTTTGGAACCGAGATGATGGCGTCCTTGTTGTCCTTGCGATAGTAGGTGAATTCGATCCCAAGCCGCTGGTTGAACATCCCGGCATCGAAGCCGAGTTCAAGCTCCTCGCCGACTTCCGGCTTGAGATCGGTGTTGCCGATGTTCTGCGGGGTGACGTTGCCACTACCCGAGGGACCGACGCTCGGCTGGTAGGTCTGGATGGCCGAGAAGACGTCCGGTTGCTGGCCAGCGCGACCCCAGGCGCCCCGGACCTTGAACTGCGTAAGCCACTTGAGGTTCGAGAGGAACGATTCTTCCGACAGCACCCACGCCAAGCTCGCCTTCGGATAGTACACCGCTTTGAAGTTCTTCCCGAACGCCGAGTTGCCGTCGCCCCGGAGGGCCGCGGTCAAGAAGATTCGATTCTTGAGGGCAAGCTGCTCCTGGGCGTAGACCCCGAAATTCTTGTTCTGCTGGTAGGCCTCGGCGCCATCCCGCCGGGCTCCACCGCCAACATCCGAGGGGCCCGGAATCGGGAACTCGAATCCTTGGGCCAGCACTTGGTCGAACTGTTTCGAGTAGTACTGAACTCCAGCCGAGGTGGTGGCCACCAGGCTCTTGCTGACGCTCCAGTCCGCCGACGCCCCGTAGTCGACGGTCAGGAAGGTGGACCGCAACTGGAGGGCCTGCTTCGTCCCCAAACTCGCGGCAAAGAACGGGTTGTAGCCGGTGGGGTCGCGAATCACCAACTGGGAGGACTTGTTATTGGTATAGTCCGGGCCCACGGCCAACCGATGGCGGAGCCATGGGAACGGCCGGTGGGTCAACTGGATGCTCATGGTCATTTTGTCGATGTTGTCAAACCCCTGAACTCCCTGATAATCCTCGGGGCGATAGAACTGGAACCCGCCACCGGCATTGTTCCAGCCGGTCTTCGTGGTATCGGGGCCGCTTGGCTCGCACCACGGGAAGTTACAGGCCCAGAGAATCGAGGTGGTGATGGGCTGGGTACCTGAAGCGCCCCGAGTCCGGCTCCGGATATACCCGAAGGACAGGTCCATCTTGAACTTGTTGCTCGGGCTCGAGTAGCTCAGGTTGGACCGAAGGGCCTGCTTGTTCTGCCAGTTGTAGTCGACCGGGCCTTCATCGCGGTTGTAGTCGCCCGAGAAGAAGTACCTGAGTTGGTCGGACCCGCCGCTGATGCTGGTGCCTGCCGCCAACGGAGTGCCGGTGCTGAAGATGTCCGGAAAGCCCCGCGACCGCCGGAACCGCTGGACATCGAACACCTTGATCGAGTTGTCGACCCGGCTCACATAGTAGTCCTTCGGGTACCGATCCCAGGGGTTGGAGATCCAGTTGGCCCCCGCGTCGACGTGGGCCTCGTAGGTCGGCCGGCCGCCCCGGCCCCGCTTGGTGATGATCTGGATGACCCCGTTGGAGGCCTCGGTGCCGTAGATCGTGGCTGCCGAGGGGCCCTTCAACACTTCGATCGATTCGATCTCTTCCGGATTCAGGTCGTTGATCCGGGAGGGGCTTTCCTGGCCATTGAACCCGAGACTTCGGGTGGCGGCCTGGTTGTTGACCCGAACGCCGTCGACATAGAGGAGCGGCTCGTTCGAGAGGCTCAAGCTCCCGGAGCCGCGGATCCGGGTGGTGCCGCCGGTGCCGATGGCGCCGCTGGCCCGAGTAATTCGGACCCCGGGCACGTTGACCGACAACATGTCCTGGAGCTTGGCGGGCGCCCCGGCCAGCGCGATGGTGTTGGCCACCTGGACCTGCCCGACCGAGTTCCCCAGCGACCGCCTGGTCGCTTCCTGAACCGTGCCGGTCACCACCAGCTCGTCGAGTTTGACCACCAGTTCGGTCAACTCGATCCGAACCGGCTCCCCGGCAACGGCCGCAACCGCCATAGTGGCCTGGTAGCCGATTCGGGTAATCCGGAGCCGAACCCCAGTGGCGCCGAACTTGGACGCCAGGCCTGGTGTCCCGGCCACGTTCAGGAGGCGAAACTCACCCCGAGTTCCGGTCCGGGCGGCATTGTCCCCACCGTCCACCCGAACCGTGGCGTCCGCCAGCGGACGCCCGCTCTTCGAATCGACGACGGTGCCCGACACAACCCCCGCCTGCGCGGCCAGGGTCAGTGGTTGAACCAGCCCAACGGCCAACGCCAGCAACCCGGCGGGTGCCAAAAAGCCCCGCAGCGCCCGCCCGACAAAGTCGAACATGGTGGTGCCTCCTCAGTTGTTTTCCGGATTCCGAAGGTGGTTTCACCTCCTGGATACAAATTCAGACTTAAAAGGGAAAAGCGCAAGCCCCGAGTGCCGAGCGCCGAGCGCCGAGTGCCGAGTGCCGAGTGCCTTCCTTTCCTTCGCCGCGATCCTCGCCACGAGCCCGAGCTTCCGCTCCTGCAACTCAAACGGAATGTTGTTCCCCTTCGCCACCGACGCAAAGCCGCACTGGGTCGACAACGAGAGCCGTTCGAGCGGCACGTACTTGGCCGCCTCGTGGATCCGGGCAATGACCTGCTCTTCGGTCTCCTCGTCCGGCCGCTTGGTGGTGATTAGACCGAGGCAGACGATCTTGTCCTCCCCGGTCTTGGCCAAGGGCGAAAAGTCGCCGCTCCGCTCATCGTCATACTCGAGGAGCAGGACCTTGGCGTGGGTTCGGTGGAGGATATCTTCGGCGATCGTGGCGTAGCTTCCCTTCCCCATGTACCGGTTGGCGTCGTTGCCCCGGCACACGTGGAGGCCGAAGGTGCACCGATCATGAAAGCCCTCCATGATCGCGTTCATCATGTCCACCCCGTCATGCACCATCTTCATCGGCTCGAAGCCTTTGCGCCGGAACCACTCCTGTTGGTGGGGGTCGAGGACCATCCCGAACTCGGGCGCGTCGAACTGGATGTACGGACAGCCGAGCCGGACCAGTTCCCGCACCTCATCCCGAAGAATGTCGGTGACGTCGGCCATGTAGGCGTCGGGGTTGGGATAGGCGGCGGTGCTCACGCCCGGGACCCAGTAGTAGGCGTACATCGTGGGGCTCGGAATCGTCACCTTGGTCGGCATCCGGGTTTTGGCCCGGAGATAGACGAACTCCTCCGACGACAAATGCCGTTTCCGTTTCATCTTGCTGACCAGCCCGACGGTGACGGGGCTGGTTTCCTTCTTCCCGTCCATGGTAAACCAGTCGACGGTGTTGCCGGTGATGGTATCGAAGCCCTCGACGGCCTGGGCCAGGCTCGACGAAAAGACGTTGCGGCGCATTTCGCCGTCGGTCACGACCCCGATGCCCGACAGCTCCTGGGCGGCGATACAGAAATCGACGGCTCGGTCTTCGACGGCTTTGAAGGATTGATCGTCGAGTTGGCCGGCCTTATGAAGCTCGCGGGCGGCGAGCAGGGTCGGAGGACGAAGCATCGAACCGATGTTGTCTGCTCTCGGCACTCGGCGCTCGGACGGAGGGGTCATCGTTGGAAGACCAATTCGCCGTTGAGGTAGACTTGGTGGACCCAGGTTTTGACGCTGAGGGGGGGGCCGTCGAGGATGACGATGTCGGCGTCTTTGCCGGCGTCGAGGCTTCCCAGGCGGTTGGCGACGCCAAGGATTTCAGCGGGAACCAGGGTAACCGACTTGAGGACGTCGGCTTCCGACATCCCGTAGCCGGCGGCGATGCCGGCGTCGATGAGGAGCCACTTCCCGGCCCCGGCGGGGGCGAGGGAGCCGAAGGCCCGGGAGAAGGTGGCGATGGCGGTCTTGATGCCGGCGGCGGTCAGTTTGCCGGGGAGGCGCTCGTCGACGGGGGGGTAGTCTTGCTTGTCGGGGATTTCTTCGTTGCTGACGTAGGGATGGGAGACTTGGCCGAGCACCACGGGGACCTTCCGGGCGGCCAAATCGTCGTGATACTCCCACGCGCCGGCCCCGCCGTCGATGATCAGGTCGAAACCGAATTCCTGGGCCAGCCCTAAGGCCGAGCGGATGTCGGTGGCGGCGTTGGCCTGGATCCGGGCCGGGATCTCGCGCCGGAGGAGCTTGCCTAACGCCTCAAGGCCGAGGTCCCGGGCCATGGTGGGGGTTTGCTGTTTGTTGCGCTGGTACTCCTCCGCCCGGATCAGCACCTGGCGGAGCATCGCGACCTCGGCCATCCGAGTATAAGGATCGCGGTTTCGGGCCCGGGCGGCACTCTTCGGCGGGGTGCCGAGGGTCATGTCCATGGCGGCGGGCTCGCGGACGATGACCCCTTCCAAGTTCGGGCCGGCCGTTTTGACGACGGCCCCTTGTCCCCCCAGCAGCGAGGCATCGGCCGGGGCGATGTACATCGTCGTCACGCCCCCGGACAGGGCCTCGTTGTTCCGGAGCGCACCGGGTTTGCCGGAGCCGAAGGTTCCAAAGGGGTTGTAGCTCTCGATGGCCCGAAGGGCCGGGGTGACCGGATCGCTCGCTTCGTTGAGATCGCTGGCCTCGATCCCGATGTGGGAGGCGGCATCGACAACGCCCGGCATCACGTACTTACCGCGGGCCTCGACGATCAGGGCCCCGCTCGGGATCGGGACGTTGGCGCCGACGGCCACGATCTTCCCGTCCTTGAAGACCACGGTGCCGTTTGGAATGGCCGGCCCGCTGACCGGAAGGACGGTCCCACCTCGGATGGCCACCGCGCGAGATTGGGCCGAGAGGCCGGCGGCGGCCCCCAGCAGCAGCGGGATGATGGCAGCGGCTCGCATGGTCAATTGCCCTCCTTGGCGCGCTCGAAAATCACCTGGCCATCACCGATCACCAGTTCGACCCGCGACCGCGGCTCGTACCAGGGGCCGTCGAACATCACCAGGTCGGCGTCTTTTCCGACCTCGAGGGTGCCGACCCGGTCGCTCACCCGGGCGATCTCGGCGGCGTTCCGGGTCACCATCTTCAAGGCCTCGTCCTCCGGAATCCCGTACCGCATGGCCAGCGCGGCGCAGAGCCTGAGCCACTTCTGGTTGATGACCGGGGCGTCGGTATGCATCGCGATCTTGACCCCGGCCTTCCAGAGGACATACGGGCCCGCCATCGCATCCTCGCCAATACCGATCCGGGGGCCTAACGGTAGCACCACGGCCGAAATGCCCCGCTTGGCCAACTCCGGGGCCAGCTTGTAGGCCTCGGTGGAGTGATGGAGGGTCAGGTCGAAGCCGAACTCATCTTTGAGCCGGATCAGCGTCGCGACGTCGGTGGCGGCGTGGACGTGGGCCCGGACGTAGGTCTTTTTCGAGAGGACGTCGGCCATCGACTCATAGCCCAGATCGCGAGCCGGTGGATTGCCCTTCCGGCCGTCGTCCTCCCATTTCTTTTGGGCGGCGACGTATTCCTGAGTCTTGATCAGGTACTGACGCAGGTTGGCCGCCACGCCCATGGTGGTGGTGGGATAGCGGTCGCGCGACTTGGCCCCCATGGCGAACTTCATCCCGCCTTTTTCGAGCAGCATCCGGCGGCTCAAATCGGCGCCAAAGGTCTTGATCACCACGGCCATCCCGCTGACGTTTTCGCCGCTGCCCGGCCCGGTCACGATCGTGGTGACCCCGCCCGAGACCGCATCCTTCCAGTCGGTATCGCCGAGATCGAGGGCATCGAGGAACCGGTGCTGGGGGCCGATCACCATCGGGCTGTCATTGAGGTCGGTGGACTTGGCGCCAATGTGCGAATGGTTGTCGATCATCCCGGGGGTCACGACCTTGCCGGTGCCGTCGATGATTCTGGCGCCCGGGGGGACGGTCAGGTTGGCGCCGATCGCGACGATCTTCCCGCCGCGGAGCAGAATGCTTCCGTTGACCAGGGGCGCCCCGGCCGCCGTGTGGATCGTGGCTCCGCGAATCAGGATGGCGCCATCGGCCTGGGCGCCGGCGAGGCTGGGGGGCGCAACGGCGAGCGCGACGAGCAGATACGGGGTCAGTCTCATGGGCCGGGCCGGGCGAAGGGTTACTTGGATCCGGGGACGATGGCGCGAAGGACCACCACGGTGACATTGTCGCTGCCCCCTCCGGCGAGGGCATCATCAACCAGGGCGCGGCACGCCTGCTCGGAGGATTGCAAATTCGCGAGCCGGTTCGCGATCTGGGCATCGGTCACATGCTTGGTCAGGCCGTCGCTGCAGAGCAGGGTCACGTCCCCGGGCTGCGCGGTGTCTTTCACGACCACCGGGTTGGTGACCTGCCCCCCGATCGAACTCGACAAGACGTGGGCAAAGCGGGTCTGGGGTGCCACCTCGGGCTTGAGAACTCCCGAGTCGACCAGCTCCTGGGCCATCGTTTGGTCGCGAGTCAATTGGGTGAGCCGGCCGGCGCGGTAGCGGTAGCAGCGACTGTCGCCCACTTGGAGCACATAGAGATTGGGCCAGACCGCCAGCACGGCGGTGAGGGTCGTGGCACTGCCACCCCCAACCCCCGCGGCCTGAGCCACGACCGCTTGATGGCTGGCCGCCGCGCCGGCTTGGAGGACCTCGAGAAACGCCGATTCGTCGTGTGAATCCGATGTCAGGAGGCACTGCATGGCATCGATAGCGTACCGGGCGATCGCCTCGACCGCGGCTCGGCTGGCGGCTTCGCCGCCGGCCCGCCCGCCGACTCCGTCAGCCACCATCGCAAACGACGCCAACCGCTGGCTTGGGAGTTCGAGCAACTCGGGGTTCGGCAGGTTGGTTCCACCGACCCGCATCGTCTTATGGAGGGTGGAGAACAGGAAGTGGTCCTCGTTTTTCTTCCGGACCAATCCCTGATGGGACAGGCCGAAGAAATCGAGATCTTCGTCGCGAGGCCGCCAGCCGGCCGCCGGCGTCGGATGAGCTGAACCCGAAGTCGTCACTCGTCCAAGCTAGGACAGAATCGGCCCCGGCGCTACCCGGCCGACGGCCGGCACGGCGTAGCCAGTCCCTTCATCAGACGGTATGTTCGGGCACGGCTGTTCGATCGAACCCTGGCACATTCTCCGAACCAGCGCCAAGTCGGGCGAGGGTGTCGAGGCGTCGTTCGCCTGGATGGCTAAGGCCACGCTCGCCGGGCCGGCCCGATGAGCGGGGTCGAGGCGTTTGGGCTGACCGACGTCGGGCGGGTGCGGGCGAAGAACGAGGATCACTTCGTGATCGCGGCGATGCAGAAGTCGGTCACGATTCGCCACAGCAGCCTGAGCCCAGCCGAGCTGGAGCATTGGCGCGGCGGCGGGGCCGAGGCATTTCTGCTGGCCGTCGCAGACGGGGTCGGCGGCCGGCCCGGCGGCGAATTGGCGAGCGGGGCCGTGGTCACCGGTCTGTTGGCGTATGTGGCCCGGGCCGCGGGATGCTACCAACAATTCAACGTCGACGAGGAGCACCAGTTCCTCGAACGGCTCGAACAGACCATCCGGGATACCCACGAGGACATTCTCCGGGCCCACGGCGCATCGGAGAAGGCGCCGGCCACCACCCTGACCCTGGCCACGCTGATCGGCCGCCGGGCCTATCTGGTCCATGTGGGCGACACCCGGGCCTACTATCTCCGCGGGGCGCGGCTCAAGCAGATCACCCGCGATCAGACCATCGGCGAGTACATGATGGACTTGGGCGCGTGGACCGAGGCCCAAGCGGCCAAGGCATCGGCCGGGAAGGCACTCTCCAGCGCCATCGGCGGTTCGGAGTTGACCCCGTCGGTCGGACTGATCGACCTCGAGCCGGGCGACACCCTGTTGCTGTGCAGCGATGGGCTCAACAAGCATGTCGACGATCCGCAGATCGCGGCCGTACTCGGGAAGCCGGTCAGCGCTGAGGCCGCCACCCGCGAACTGGTTGGGCTGGCCCTGACGGGCGGCGGGACCGACAACGTGACCGCGATCGTGGTTCGAATCTCCTAGATCGCCGGCGCCTTCCACCCGCCGAGCGCGGTTTCGATGACCTTCGCGGCCGCGAGCGCCACGTCTTCACGCCAGGCTTTCGCCACGCACTGCACCCCGATCGGCAGACCCTCGGGCGAGGTGCCGCCCCGGACCACCACGACCGGCCAGCCGGTGATGTTGTGGGGCTCGTTGTAGGTATCGCCGTAGCCGGCGGCGTTGGAGCCGCCATGCTTGACCGCCGGGGTCGGCATGGCGGGACAGACGATCAGGTCAACGGGCTCCATGCCCCGGCGTAACTGTCCCCGGACTTGATCGAGCTGTTCCACCAGTTGGGTCAGCCGCTCGGCGGCGACCGGTTTCGCATCGGCAAACCACCCGCTCACGGTGCCACCGTTAGGCGTACCGGCCGCCTCGAGCAGGCGCTTGAGCCAGGCGCCGCCGTCGGCCCCGGCAATCTCGTGCCAGAGTTCGTTGGCGCGGTCGAGCCCAACCGGCAGCCGCTCTAGGACCCGGGCGCCGGCCTTCTGCAACGCCGCCGCCGCCGCGCGAACCACCGCGGCGGTCTCCGGGGTCGGCTTCTTGACCCCGTTGTCGGTGAAGAACACGACCCGGAGGCCCGAGATTTTCACCTGGCGGGGATCGAGCAACGGCACCGGCATCCCGTACGGATCTTCGTCGTCGATGCCGGCCAGAATCGGAATCAACCGAGCGAGGTCATCGACCGTTCGGGCAATCGGACCAAGCTGAGTCCACGACTCCATGATGCCGCGGTAGGAAATCGCGTGGCCGGTCTTCGGGATTCGGCCGTGAGTAGCCTTGAGCCCCGCCACGCCGCAGTAGTGGGCCGGCATCCGGATGCTATTCCCGGTATCGCTGCCGACATCGAACGGCGATCCGCCGGTCGCCACCAACGCCACCGGTCCGCCGCTACTGCCACCCGGCGTTCGGGTCAGATCGTAGGGATTGTTGGTTCGCCCATAGACGGCGTTGTCGGTTTCATCGGACCAGGTGAACTCGGGCGTGTTGGTCTTGCCGAGCAGAATGCCGCCGGCCGCTCGGAGCCGGGCGACGACGGTTGCATCGCGGGCCGGAACCCGCTTGGCCCAGCCGATGGTACCCGCGGTCGAGACCACGCCGGCCGTGTCGAGCGAGTCCTTGATGGAAAACGGAACGCCATGCAGCGGCCCGAGCACCTTACCCCGGGCGAGCGAGGCATCCGCCGCCTTGGCCGCGGCCCGCGCCCGATCGGCGATCGGGTACACCATGGCGTTGATCTTCGAGTTGACTTGCGCGGTGCGCGCGAGGCAGGCCTCGACAATTTCGAGCGACGAAACCCGCTTCTGCCGGATCGCGGCGACGAGGGTGCCGACCGAGGCGTAATGGAGCGTGGAGTCGGTCAACCCGGCGACCAGGGAATCGTGCTTCTCGACCTCCGGCCAGGGAAGGACCGCACCGGCCGCGAGCGTGGCCACGAAGGCCCGCCGGGGAAGATTCCGAGTCTCGTCCGTCATCGTGGACCTCCGTTACGGTTGAATCGCCGCCGCGCGCTGGAGGCGGCCCTCGATCGGATCGAGACCCTCCAGGAAGAACCGGATCGTCGCCGGGGCCCGATCGACGAAGGGATCGGCGCGTTCGATGATCAGGGTGAATGACCGTTCGTCGCCGGCCGAGTTGATTCGCGCCCGACCGGTGATTGAGGCCCACCCGGCACGGGTCTGGAGGGTTCCGAGCGCCACGGACCGAATCGTGGTCTTGGTCCGGGCGTTGGCGATGCTGATGATACCGGTGGCGCGCTGACTGCCCCGCGCCTGCTGGAGCGCAATCCGGGCCTCGACCCGGGATCCATCGGCGAAGGAGGTGACGACGCCGCCCGCCGTGACTGCCCGGGCCACGCCTAGATCCATCGGGCGGCTCGGCATGTTGCCGGTCCGGCGGAGCACGACACCCCCCTGCTCGCCGGTGGCCTTCCCGTCGCGGAGCGCGATCCGCCCGTTGACCAGCACATGGCGGATCCCGTCTGAAAACACGTCGGGTTGTTCGAAGGTGGCGTGATCGATGACCGTGACGGTGTCGAACACCGTGATGTCGGCCGCCATCCCGGGCGCGAGCAGGCCCCGGTCGACGAGGCCGATCATGGCCGCCGGCAGCCCGCTCATTTTCCGGATCGCGTCCTCCCACGTCAGGGCTCTGGTCTCCCGAACGTACCGGCCGAGGACTCTGGGGAAGGTGCCATAGTAGCGAGGATGACCCCGGCTTCCGGTGGCGGCCCCGCAATCGCAGGCGATCGCGGCCGAGTGGTACTGCATGATCTTGACGAGATCCGGCTCGATCCCGAATCCAAGTATGGCCCACGGCGACTCGGTTTCGAGGACCTTGACCACGGCGTCACCCGCGGAGGCAGCCCCGACCTCCCGCATGATGTCGGAGAGGCGGCGGGTCCCGAGGACCATGATCGATTCGGGGCCGTTGAACCGGGCCTTGATCGCTTCGTCGGATTCCTTCACGATCCGGGCGCGGAGCGTCGGGTCTTTGAACCGGGTCCGCATCGCTTCGGTGCCCCCGTCCTGGGCCCAGCCCGGAATGATCAACGCCGACAGCGCCGTCTGTCCGGCCAGATACGGATAGACGTCGGCCGCCACCCACCGTCCCTGGGCCGAAGACCGGGTCATCATTTCGATGACGGCGGCGGCGCTTCCCTGCTCGTGGCCCTGGACCTTCATGTGGGTGAACTGGCCGACCAAGCCGGCCCGCTCGCCGATCAGCCGGGTTTCTTCGACGCCGGCCCGGGAACTGTACCCGTTTTCAGGGGTCGACCGATCGTGGTTCGGGAAGAAGGTCCGCCACCGCCCCGCCGGCTTCAGAATCTCGACCACCTCGTCGGTCGTGGCGAAATACGCCGGTTTGTAGTCGAGCCCGGCCGAAACCCCGAAGGCGCCGTGCTCGAGGCCCCCGAGAATCAGAGTTTGCATCTTTTCAACATCGATTGACGTCGGTCGTCGGTTCGACGGGCCCATGACGCTCTGCCAGACCGAGTTGAACCCGATGCTGGCGCCGACGTTGAGCGCCAGGCCAGCTCGTCCGATGGGTTCGAGTTGGACTGCCAGATCGGTGGGACCGCCGCCATCGGCGTTGAGAAGCTCGGTCGTCACTCCCTGGGTCAGCATGTTCACGGCCGTCGGGAGCGCGGCCGGGCTGGCGTGGCTATGGATGTTGATGAACCCCGGTGCCACCATCAGGCCGCCGACATCGAGTTCGGTCGTGGCGTGCGCTCCCGCCAAGTTCCCGATCCGCGCAATCCGCCCCCCGGCGATCCCGATATCGGCGACGAACCGCGGCGCGCCGGAGCCGTCGACCACGGTGCCACCCCGAAGGAGAATGTCGTAGCGGGGAGGCGGTAGGGCGTCGAGCACCCGGCCAACGAACCCGTCGAGGTCCCAGTCGCGGCCGGGCGTGTAGCCCAGCCGGACGGCCACGAGGCCTCGCGATGGAATCATGACCACGTTCTGTTGGTCGTGACCCAGGAAGAAAAACGCATCGGCTGGAAGGCCCGGATGGGGACGCTTGCCC